>JAVKGW010000002.1:300000-430923 GCA_031460175.1 Armatimonadota bacterium
CAAGGGCTCCAGGGTGGTGGGGCCCGTCCGGTTGTACTGGATGAACACCAGGTTCCACAGCTCCAGAAACCGCTCGCAGTCCCCGTTCACCCGGCAGATGTGGCCCGGCACGTCTCGCTTGTTGCAGAACGCAGGTCCTCGATCGATGTGGATCTCGCTGTCGGGGCCGCAGGGCCCCACCTCCGCCATCTCCCAGAAGTTCTCCTTCCGACCGAAGAAGAGGAGGTGGCTGGGATCGAAACCGGGCTGGCGCAGCCAGATCTCCGCGGCCTCATCGTCCCGGGGAATCTCCCCGAGCTCGTCCTCGAAGCAGGTGGCCCACAGCCGCTCCCGGGGGATCCCCCACACCTCCGTGAGCAGCTCCCAAGCCCATGCGATGGCCTCCGCCTTGTAGTAGTCCCCGAAGGACCAGTTTCCCAGCATTTCGAAGAAGGTGTGGTGGTACCCGTCGCGGCCCACGTCCTCCAGGTCGTTGTGCTTGCCGCTCACCCGCATGCACTTCTGTACGTCCACCGCCCTCCGGTAGGGGCGCGTGCCCGTGCCCAGGAACACGTCCTTGAACTGCACCATGCCCGAGTTCGTAAACAGCAGGGTGGGATCATCGGGGACCAGGGACATGCTGGGCACCCGCACGTGTCCCCGCTCCTCGAAAAACCGGAGGAAAGTCTCCCGGATCTCCTTCGCCGTCCAACGCACCACGCGCTCACCTCTCCCCCATATACTAGCGCTCCCCGCGGGTCGTGGATGGGGCCCTTCTCTGGGAGAGGAGTCTCTCCAGGTGGGTCCGCAGGCGGGCCCACCACCCGTTCCGGGCAGACGCCAAGGCCAAAGCCCGCTCCTGCTCTTCATCCCGCTCGTCCGCCACGTCCAGGACGGGCTCCTTCGCCTCCAGCCACCGCACCTCCCCCGGCCCCCCCACGGTCCCCTCGGCCTGGGCGGGAAGGACCTCCATCGCCTCCAGGTGGAGCCCCTCCCGGGCCAGGCAGCGCACCCGCCGGCCCGTGGCCTCTTCCAGGGCCACGAGCCACGCGTCCCCTTCCCGGAAGAGCTCCGCGTGGACGAGGGGGTGCACGTGGACCGCCACCACGGGAGCCTGGACGGTCCGGACCGTCCGGGAAAGCTCCCGGCGAATCTGGTTCGCCACCGTGCGGGGAGAGAGCACCCGACCCCGGCCCTCACAGTACGGACAGGGGACGCGGAGGACGTGCTCCAGATCCTGATACACCCGCTTGCGGGTGAGCTCCACGAGTCCCAGCTGCGTGAGGTCGATGAGGTGGGTCCGGGCCCGATCCGACCGGATGGCTTCCTCCAGGGTCCGGAGAACCTGCCGGCGGTGCTGCTCGTTCTCCATGTCGATGAAGTCCACGAGGATGATGCCCCCGATGTCCCGGAGCCGGATCTGGCGGACCACCTCCCGGGCCGCCTCCAGGTTCGTGTGGAGGATGGTGGTCTCCAGATCCGTCTTCCCCACGTACTTCCCCGTGTTCACGTCAACCACGGTGAAGGCCTCCGTCCGATCGATCACCAGATACCCCCCGGAGGGAAGCCACACCTTCCGCCGCAGGGCATTCTGGATCTCCCGCTCGATTCCGAAGTGCTCGAAGACGGGCTCCTCCCCCCGGTACAGCTCCAGCCGGGAGCGCAAGTGCGGTGCGTAGGACTTCACCAGATCCGCGATCTGCTCGTACTCCCGGGGGGAATCCACCACGAACCGGCTCACCTCCTCGGTGAACAGGTCCCGCACCACGCGCCGGATGAGGCGGAGGTCCTGGTACAGGAGGGCGGGCGCCCGGTTCTGCCGGGCCCGTTCCAGGACCCGGTTCCAGACGCTTAGGAGGTAACGGAGGTCGTTCTGCAAGTCCCGCTCCGATGCCCCCTGCGCCGCCGTCCGGACGATGAGGCCCATCTTCGCCGGTCGGATGCGTTCCGCGATCTCCCGCAACCGCTTGCGCTCCGCCTCGCTCTCGATCTTGCGGGACACCCCCACGTAGCTCACCGTGGGCATGAGGACCAGGTAGTACGCGGGCAGGGCCACGTATGTCGTTACCCGGGCGCCCTTGGTGCCCGTGGGTTCCTTGGTGACCTGCACGATGATCTCCTGTCCGGGCCGCAGCCGCTGCTGGATGGCGCCTCGGCCGATGGCGTCTTCCAGCTCCTCCCCCCCGATGCGATGTGCCCGCACATCGCTCACGTGCAGGAAGGCGTTGCGTGCGAGCCCGATGTCCACGAAAGCCGCATCCATCCCCCGCAGGACGTTGGCCACCCGGCCCTTGTAGATGTTGCCCACCACCGGCTCGTCCCGCTCGATGAAGAGGTTCACGAGCTCCCCGTCCTCCCGGACGGCCACCCGAACCTCGAACGGTTCCACGTTTGCGAAGATCTCCCGCTTCATGGTCCACTCCAGCTCCGACGTCTCCCCAGGTGGAGGAGGATCCCGGTGGCGGCCAGGTTCACCAGCAGCGCGCTTCCCCCATGGGAGAGGAAGGGCAGCGGGATCCCGGTCACCGGCATCACCCCCACCGTCATCCCCACGTTTACCAGGACGTGAAACCCGACCGTGGAAACGATCCCCACGCCCACCAGCCTTCCGAAGGCATCGGGGGCCCGCTGCGCGGCCTGCAACCCCCGGATCAGGTACACCCAGAAGAGCCCAAGGACCCCCAGGGTGCCCACAAACCCCAGCTCCTCCCCGATCACCGCGAAAACGAAGTCCGTGTGCTGCATGGGCAAAAACTGCAGGGCATTTTGGGTTCCCTGGAAGAGGCCCTTGCCCCACAGCTGCCCGCTTCCGATGGCGATCTTGGACTGGATGAGGTGGTAGCCCGCTCCCAGCGGATCCAGGCTGGGATCCAGGAACACCAGCAGGCGCTTCTGCTGGTACGGCTTCAACCACCGCCACACCATGGGCGCGGCCGCTAGACCGATCCCCGCGAGTCCTGCCAGGGTCCGGAGGGGGGTGCCTGCCGCGAACAGCATTCCCAGGACGACGGCGAGGAACACGAGGGTGGTGCCGAAGTCCGGCTGCAGGAACACCAGCACCAGGGCCGGAAGCACCCAGAGTCCACAGCCCGCCACTTCCCAGAGATTCCGGGGAGGGGTGGGCCGGCGAGCCAGCACGTCCGCCAGGAGGAGGATGACGCTGAGCTTTGCGAGCTCCGAGGGCTGAAAGCTCAAGGGGCCCAACTGCAGCCACCGCTGGGCACCGAGCCGCTCGTAGCCCGCCAGGTCCACGGCCAACAGGAGCGCCAGACTCACCCCGTACAGACCTCTCGCGGCCCGCCGGAAGGCCTGGAGGGGCAAGGCGGCGCACCCCCCGAGCAGCACGCTTCCCATCGCCAGGTGCGCGAGCCGAACGGACAGCAGCCCCCAGGGGGATTCTGGAGAACGCGTGGCGCTGAGGATGGCCAGCGTCCCGAGGGTGCACAGCCCGAGGACGCTGCTCAGGAGCAGCAGGTCCGTCTCCGCCACCCACCGACGGAAGGCCGGCAGGCGCCTCCCGCGCCTGCGTCCTAGGGACGGCCAGCCGCTGCTTCCGTTGGTGCGTACAGATGCTTCCACGCCTGGATCACCTGACGTGCGATGGGCGCAGCGGCGATCCCGCCTCGAGCCCCGTGCTCCACCAACACCACCACCACGAGGCGGGGATCTTCCGCGGGGGCATACCCCGCGAACCACGCGTGCGGCCTGCCGCGGGAGGTTTCCGCGCTCCCCGTTTTTCCGGCCACCCGAATCCCTTCCACCGCCGCGGCCCGTCCGGTCCCCTCCTCCACCACGGCCGCCAGACCCTCCCGGATGGCCGTCCAGACCTCGGGGGGGAGGGAGAGGCGACGGAGCACCACGGGCTTGGAGGTATACAGGACCCTGCCCTCCGGGGAGAGGACGGACCGGAGGAGGCGGGGCTGCAGCACCTCCCCGCCGTTGGCCACCGCGGCCATCATCCGGGCCACCTGGAGGGGCGTGACGAGGGTAAATCCCTGCCCGATGGCCATGTTCAGGGTGTCCCCGGGATACCACGGCTCCCCGAACACCTGCCGCTTGTACTCCGGGGTTGGCACGATCCCCTCCACCTCCCCGGGCAGGTCCACTCCCGTCCGTTCCCCGAATCCCAGGGATCGGGCCATCCGGGCGAGCTGGATGGGCCCTACCCGGAGACCCAGCTGCCAGAACATCACGTTACAGGACTGGGCGACCCCGGAGCGGAAGGTCACCCTTCCGTGGGCCCGCAGGTCTCGGAAAACGCGCCCTCCCAGGGTCAGGCTTCCGGGGCAGAGAAAGGTACTGCCCGCATCCGCGGCCCGGGTGCGCAGCGCAGCGAGTCCGGTAACCACCTTGAACACGGAGCCTGGCTCGTACGCGGTGGCGAGCGCGCGGTTCAGAAGGGGAGTCCTCCGGTCGCCCGCGATCCGCCGCCACGTCTCGGGAGGGATCCCCACCGCGAAGAGGTTGGGATCGTAGGAGGGCCAGCTGGCCATGGCCAGGATCTCGCCGGTCCGAGGATCCATGGCCACCACGGCCCCCGGACGCGCGCCCAGGGCCCGCTCCGCCGCCTCCTGCAGGCGGAGATCGAGGGTCAGCACCACGGTGTTCCCGGGCCTTCCCTCCTGCTGGCGGAGCACCCGCAGGGGACGTCCCGCGGCGTCTACCTCCACCACCTGCTCCCCGTCCTCGCCCCGCAGCAGCCGGTCGTATTGCCGCTCCACTCCCGCCTTCCCGATGAGGTCCCCCATCTCGTATCCCCACGGCCGGAGACGCTCCAGCTCCGGTCCGCTGATCTCGCCCAGGTAGCCGAGGACATGGGCCGCCAGGGTGCCGTGGGGATAGGATCGAAGGGGATCCGCGATCACCGCCACCCCCCGGAGATCCGTGCGCCACTCCTCCAGGGTGGTGAGGACGCGGATCCCCACGTCCCGCTGGATCCGCACGAGGGCAAAGGGAGGGGCTCCACGCAGCTTCTGCAGGATCTCCACCTCAGGCACTCCCAGGAGCCGACTCAGGGCTTCCAGCACCCGTCTTCGATCCCCGAGCGCCATGGGGAGGACGGCCACGGAGAAGGAGGGGCGATTGGTCACCAGCGGGATTCCCCGACGGTCCAGGATCAGCCCCCGGGGAGCTGGCAGGCGGTTGATCCGGAGCCGGTTTCCTTGGGCCAGCTGGTCGTAGTATGCGCCCTGGAGGACCTGCAACTGCCAGAGCCGCAGCCCCAGCAGCCCCAGGGCTCCCGTGAGCACCGCCGCGAGGACGGCGATGCGGCGGGCCGGCCGTTCCTCAACGGGAAGCCGCACGGCCGACCCTCCCGACGCCCGGCCCTCTCCGAACTGCCCAGTAGACGAGGGGCGCCATCGCCGCGTGGGAGCAAGCGAGGAGCAAGATCTCCCCGGGTCTTACCCATCCCACCGGCCACCCCACGAGGGCGCGCACTCCCCACGATGCGAGGATGTCTACCAGGAAGGCTCCCAGGGCCGCCAGGGCCGGGATCCCTGCGCCCCCAGGTTGAACCACGTCCCTCCACATACCGCAGAGGAACCCCACGAGGATCTTCGGACCCGCGAGTAGGCCGAGGGCGTGGCCGCTCAGAAGATCCTGGAGCAGCCCGCCCGCCAAGCCCACTCCCGCGCCCGCCTCCGGTCCGCGGAGAAGAGCCCACGTCACCACCACCAGGAGGACGAGATCCATCCGACCGGAGGGGAGCCGGCGGACCAGGACCGGTTCGATCACCGCGGCCCCGATCAACCAGATCCCGACCCAACCTGCCTGCCGCAGCTGGCCCATCTCAGGGCTCCTGCCCGGAACCCACCAGGAGCAGGACCTCCTCGATACGGCCCAGGTCCGCGGTGGGAACCACCTCCGCCTCCAGGAAGAGGCCACCCTTGAATACGGAACGGATGGTCCCCACCCGCAACCCCCGGGGAAAGACCCCGCCGAGCCCTGAGGTGACCAGCACGTCTCCCGGACGGGCCGCGGCATCCCGGGGAAGATAGCGCAGCCGCAGGGAAGGCCCTGCCTGGCCCTCCACGATGGCCGCATCCCGGGTCCTCTGCACGAGGACCCCCACCGCGCTTCGGGGGTCGGTTATGAGGAGGACCCGGGAGGCGGTGGGGTAGACCTCCAACACCCGTCCAACCAGCCCATCCGCGGTCACCACCACGTCGTGGCGCCGGACACCGTCCCGCCCCCCGCGGTTGATGAGCACGGTGGCAAACCACGTATCCGGGTCTCGGGCCACCACCCGGGCCGCGAGGGTAGCGGTGGGGAATTCCGCCCGAAGGGCCAGCAGCCGGCGCAACCGGGCCACCTCCGCGCGCGCCTCTTCGAGGTCCGCTAACCTGCGGCGCAGCTGCTCCACCTCCGCCCGCAGCCGTGCGTTCTCCGCCCGCAATTCCCGGATCTCCGCGAGGGCCCGCCACCATCGCTCCCCGGTCTCCGCGGCTTCGTCTAGAGCCACCTGCATGGGTGTAAGCACGGCCAGGACCGCATGGCCCAGCCGGCCCACCGCCCGGCGGTCCGGAGCCCGGAGCTGCCCGGTGAGGAGCACGAGGACGCCCACGAGCAGGAGGGCCAAAAGGCCCGTGCGGCGCCGGGGGGTGACCCAGATCATGCAGGCGCTCCGCGAAGCGGGGGGAAGGCTCGGGAACCCCTCATAGCCTCTTCGTGGTGATGAGCACCTTCTTCAGGTGGTCGATCTCCTCCAGGGCCCGGCCGGTGCCCAGGGCCACCGCGGACAGGGGATCGTCCGTGAGGGTCACGGGCATCCCTGTTTCCTGGGCCAGCAACCGATCCAGCCCCCGCAGCAGAGCCCCCCCTCCCACCAGGACGATGCCCCGTTCCACGATGTCCGCGGCCAGCTCGGGGGGAGTCCTCTCCAGGGTCTGCCGCACCGCCTCCACGATGGCGGTCACAGGCTCGTTCAGGGCCTCCCGGATCTCCGCGCTGGTCATGCGCACGGTGCGCGGAAGCCCCGTGAGCAGATCCCTGCCCCGGACGTCCACCGCCTGCTCTTCCCGCAGGGGGTATGCGCTTCCCACAGCGATCTTGATCTCCTCCGCGGTGCGCTCCCCGATGAGGAGGTTGTAGGCCTTGCGGGCGTACTGGATGATGGCCTCATCCATCTCGTCCCCGCCGATGCGGATGGACTTGCTCGTGACGATGCCGCCCAGGGCGATCACCGCCACCTCCGTGGTCCCGCCCCCCACATCCACGATCATGCTGCCCACGGGCTCGCTCACGGGCAGCCCAGCCCCGATGGCCGCGGCCATGGGCTCCTCGATGAGGTACGCCTCCCGGGCCCCCGCCTGCAGGGTGGCGTCGATCACCGCCCTCTTCTCCACCTCCGTCACCCCAGAGGGGATCCCCACGATCACCCGCGGCTTGAGGAAGGACCGTCCCCGAAGCCCCCGACGGATGAAGTACGCCAGCATGGCCGCGGTGGTGTCGAAGTCCGCGATCACGCCATCCCGGAGCGGCCGCACCGCCTGCACGTCCGCGGGAGTGCGGCCGATCATGCGCTTCGCCTCCTCCCCCACCGCGAGGACCTGGCCATCGTCCACCCGGCGGGCGATCACGGAGGGCTCCCGGACCACGATCCCCTCTCCCCGCACGTACACGAGGGTGTTCGCGGTCCCCAGGTCGATTCCCATGTCCCGGGAGAAGTACCGGGTGAAGAATCCGTCCCACCACATGCGCGACCTCCTGGGCCGTGCCGAAGCTCGGCGCGCGGGCCTGCCTGGGAGTCTCTCTCCTGAGTGTACGCGGTTTGAAGGAGGCGGACTAGAACCCCAGGCCCCGTTCCCGCAGGCTCGTAAACCGGCCGTCGCCGAGCACCAGGTGGTCGAGGACGGCGATGCCCAACAGGGCCCCCGCCTCCCGAAGACGCTCCGTGAGTCGGACATCTTCGGGGCTCGGCTCGGGGTTCCCGGAAGGATGGTTGTGGGCGAGGATCACCGCGTGGGCTCCCCGACGCACCGCCTCCCGGAACACCTCCCGCGCGCAGACGGACGCCGCGTTGAGTCCTCCCCGGGCGGCCTCCACCACTCCCACCACCTCATGTCTGGTGTTCAGGAGGAGCACGCAGAAGTGCTCCTGCTCCCGGCCCTCCAGCTTCGTGCGCACCACCCGGGCCGCGTCCTGGGCGCAACGGATCACGGGGCGCTCCGAAGGATCGACCAACCGAGCCCGCCGGCCCAGCTCCAGGGCCGCGACCAGTACCGCGGCCTTCGCGATCCCCATCCCCTCCACCGCCGTCAACTCCTCCACCCGGGCCTGTCCGAGCTCCCGAAGCCCCCCAAACCGCGCGAGGAGCCGATCCGCGAGCTGGAGTGCGGAGACCCCCCGGGTACCCGTGCGCAGCACCAGGGCGAGGAGCTCCCGCACGCTGATCCCCTCCGGCCCCTCGCTCTGAAGCCGCTCCCGGGGACGGGCCTCAGGGGGGAGAGCGCGCAATCCTGCCATGACCCTCCGTCCCAGTGAACGCCCTACCGGCCGGGATTCGCGGGCTAAACCAGGCGCCAAACCCAGAGGGCCAGGACCACCCCGATGAGGATGGCGAGGTTCAGCCGGAGGACCGTTCCGAAGGTCAGGGAGAGAAGGGAGAGGTCCAGACGGAGGGGAGGTTCAATCCCGACTTCCACGGTGCGGGCGAGGAAGGAAAGGCCCGGGAGGTTGCGCACCGACTCCGCCAGCACATGCCCCACGACCCCCCCCAGGAGGACCACCAGGAGCAGCGCCCCCCACGCACGCCGGCCCCGCCGTGCCATGGCGCGGCACTAGGCCTTGCCCTGGTCCCCCTCGTCGTCCTCCCGCATGGTCCGCCGGAAGTCCCGGATCGCCCGGCCCAGGGAGCTGCCGATCCCGGCCAGCCGCGAGGGTCCGAAGATCAACAGGGCGATGAGCAGGATGACGACGAGCTCCGTGGTCCCGATCCCGAAGGGCATCCCTCACCTCCGGGCCCATTATAACAGGGTACGGGGGAGGGAGGCGGGCTCAGCGGCCACGACCCCTCAGACGCCAGAGGACGACCCCGAGGAGGAGTCCCCCGAGCACATAGGGCCCCCTTCCCAGGAGGAGGGAGCGGAGGGACCTTCCCGTAACCGCCACGGCGTCTATGACCTCCCGGATCTCCCGCCGCATCCTGTCGAGCCGCTGGAGGATTACGGCTCGGAGGGCCCGGATTCTCTGGACGAGCGCAGCAGGTCCCGGATCCACTGGAGATCCTCCCGGAGCACGGAGCGGAGCTCCACGAACTTCGCCGCGCGGAGTCGGCGGATGCCTCCCCACGCCGCGCCCACCACCCCCAGCAGGGACAGAAGGAAGATCAAGAGGGCTGCAGCCCAGAGGGGAATCCACAGGGAGAGGACCAGGGTCACCACCACGGGGGCGAAGAGGAGCACGCCGGCCAACAGACCTCCGGCCACCACGAGGAGCGCAATCCCGCGCACCACCTGCCCCAGGGCGAGCCGCAACTCCGCGCGGGCCAAGGCCAAGTGCTCGTTCCCCAGCCGCGCGAGATCCCGCAACAGGGCCCGGACTTCCTCGTGGAAGCGGTACGTCACCTCACATCACCCCGTGCGCGGTGATGATGGCGCGGGCGATCTCCACCAGCTTCCGGTTCTCCTTCTGGCTTTGCACCTGCATCCGGCGGAAGGCCTCCTGCTCGCTGATGCCCAGCCGTTTCATGAGGATCCCCTTGGCCCGCTCGATGAGCTTCCGGGCCTCCAAGGCCTCCCGGAGATCCTGCACCTCCCCCTGCAGCACCCGGAATTCCTCGAACCGCTTGCGGGCCAGGAGGATGGCGGGCAGGAGGTCCTCCTCCGTCACCGGCTTCACCAGGTACGCGAAGACCCCCGCTTCCAGGGCCCGCTCCACCAGCTCCACCTCGCTGTAGGCGGTGAGGAGGATGATGGGGATGGGCCGGTGTTGGAGGATCCGTTGGGCTGCGGAGATGCCGTCCAGGCCTGGCATCTTGATGTCCAGGATGGCGACGTCCGGCTCCCGCTCCTGGGCCAGCCGCACCGCCTCCTCCCCGTCCGTGGCTTCCCCCACCACCTCGAACCCCAAGGACCGCAGCTGCGTTCGCAGGGTCATGAGGCGGATGGCCTCGTCGTCCGCGATGAGGATCCGCAACCGCTCGCTCATCGCCAAAACCGCACCTCCACCCTCGTCCCCTTTTGGCTCTCCATCCGAAACGTCCCCCGCAGGTCCCGGTGGACCAGGTCCCGGACGATCTGCAGTCCCAGGTGGGCGTCCCGGTCCGGGTCGAATCCCGGGGGGAGCCCCCGGCCGTCGTCCTCCACGGAGACCACCACCTCCGCGCCCCGCGTGTGCAGGGTGATGCACACGTGCCCTCCCTGGCCGTTGAAGGCGTGCTGCACCGCGTTGGTCACGAGCTCGCTCAGAACCAGGGCCAAGCTGGTGGCCTGCTTGCTGGGCAGGAGCAGGTGTTCCCCTCTCACCTCGACGGACACCCGACTTCCAGGGCCGGAGAGATCCTGCACGATGGTCTCCCCGATGCGCTCCGCGAGATGGTAGAGGTCCACTTCCTCGATGTGTTCCACGCTCAGCATCTGGTGGACGGCCGCGATGCTCTTCACCCGCCCCATGCTGTGGCGAAGGCTCCGGCGGGCCTCCTCGGGCGCGGAGAGGGCCTCCAGGTACAGGAGGTCTGCCAGGGTCTGCAGGTTGTTCTTGATGCGGTGGTGCATCTCTTGCAACAGGGTCCTCAGCTGCCGGTTGGTCTGCTCCAGCTCCTGCTCCCGTTGCCGGATGACCCGATCCCGGGCCTCCAGGTACGCCTGCCCCACGGCCAGCATCTGCACGTCCACGGCCCGGTGGATGCGCTCCATGGCGAAGAGCACATCCGGAGGGAACGCCACCCACAGCCGTTGGCTCAGCATGGCCTGCACCTGAGCGTCCACGCTGCCGCGCAGCAGGCTCATGGCCTGGAGGATTTCCTCCAGACTGAAACTGGACTGGAGTTGCTGGGCCGCCACCCGATGGGCGTGCTCGTGGACCTCCTCCCGGAGGACCCGCTTCTCCTCCTCTCCCTCCGCCCGCAGGACCCGGATCAGGAGCTGCAGGGTCTGGCCCCCCCACTCGTCCACGAGGGCGGGAACGCCCGCGTACCGGGGGACCCGGCGGTGGAGCTCCTGGGTCCACCGGCGCAGGATGTCGGGAACGGCCCCCTCCAGGTGGGCCGCGGTGGTGCGGACCGCAAACCGCACCATGGCCTCCCGCAGGCGTTGGAAGGGCTCGGCCACGTAACGAAGAACCCGGGCGAAGGACCGCACCATCCCCACGGATAGTGTACCAGCCGAGGGGCCGCCTCCCCTCAGCGGTCCCGGATCAGGACGAACTCCGTGAGGCCGATGAGGCTGTCGCGGGCAGGGGCCGCGGGGAGGGTCCGGAGCGCTTCCAGGGCCCACTCCGCGTGCCGACGGGCGGCTTCCCGGGCATAGGCGAAGGAGCCGTACCGCAGGAGCTCCTGGCGCAGGCCCTCCACGTCCCCCTCCTGGATGAGGCGCACCAGACGCGCGCGGTCTCCATCCCGGGCATGCCGGAGGGCGTGGATGAGGGGGAGGGTCATCTTCCCCGACCGGATGTCGCTGCCGATGGGTTTCCCGAGGGTCTCCGGATCACTCAGCAGATCCAGGGCGTCGTCCGTGATCTGGAAGGCGATCCCCCAGTGGAGCCCGAACCGGTCCAGGCGCTCCGCCACCGCCTCCTCCGCCCCCGCCAGGAGGGCTCCACAGGCGCACGCGGAGGCGATGAGCCGGGCGGTCTTCCCCTCCACGATGCGGAAGTAGATGCCCTCCTCCGTGTGCGGGGTGTTCCCGTACCGGATCTGCAGGATCTCCGCCTGGCTCATGGAGACCGTGGCGAGGGACATGCGGCTCGCCACGGTCTCCCGGCCGATGCGGGAGAGCAGGTGGAAAGACTTGGCGAACAGGTAATCCCCCAGCAGGACCGCCACCTGGTTTCCCCACCGGGCGTTCGCGGTGGGCTCGCCCCGCCGCAGGGGGGATTCGTCGATGACGTCGTCGTGGATCAGGCTCGCCACGTGGATGAGCTCCACCGCCGCGGCCAGGGCCCGGCTTTCCGCGGCAGGTTCTCCCACGGCCCGGGCGCTGAGGAAGGTGAGGGCGGGACGGAGGAGCTTGCCCCGGGTCCGGAGGACGTGGGTGACCAGCTCCTGGATGAAGGGATCGTCCGCCGCCAGCTCCTCCGAGAGCAACTGGAGGAGGGCTTCCAGGTCCTCCCGCACGGGCTGGTAGAGGGCTTCAAGGACACGCGGGGTCATCGGGCCTGCTGGGCTCCCAGCTGTCGGACGTATGCCACAAGCGCCCAGATCTGCTCGTCCCTCAGGGCCCCGAAGGCCGGCATCCCGCTGCGGCGGGGCGTATCCGCCAACCCGTGCTTGATGACCCAGAAGGTCGCCCCCGGAGGCATCCGTTCCTGGAACGCGCGGGCGTGGAAGTTCATGGGCTTTGGGTTCAAGGTCGCGCCCGCGGGACCGTCCCCCCGACCCTCCGGACCGTGGCAGACCGCGCACAGGGTCGCGTACTGCTGCCCCGCGGCCTGCAGGGCCGCGGGGCTCACGGGGGGCATGCGGGCGGCTCGGGCCTCCTGCGGGACCACCGCGAGGATTCCCTGGACCTGCTCGCTTCCGTCTTCCACCGGGCCCGCGGCGATGCCGCTCACGCCGGGGACCGTCCGGGCCACGGGCCGCACCTCCGGCGCCACGAGTCCGCCCACCACGAACAGGTACAGGACCGCCCAAGCGGGGAGGAGGGCGTAGAGCAGGAGCAGCGGCACCGGAAGCCGTTCCCGCCGCGTGGGATGCTCTGGCGTGGGAGCGTGCTCCGCCATCCCTTCCCTCACTTCAGGCTCATCAGGTAGGCCACCAGGGCCCGCAGCTCCGCGTCCGAGAGGTACGCGTAGGAGGGCATGCGTCCCGGAGGTGTACGACGACGGGGGTCCCGGAGCAGGCGCAAAAGCTCCTCGGCGTTCGTGATCCGGTTTCCCACCCGCGCGAGATCCGGGCCGATCCGCACCGTTCCCAGGGCCGTGGGATTCAGGTGTGCGTAGTCCCCCGGGCGGGAGGCCTCTCCGAGATCCCCGCTCCGGGCCACCACCCCGAACCGGGCCTCCGGGATCCGCACCTGCTGGGTGTGACACTGGGCGCACCCCTCCCGGAGGTACACCGCGTACCCCCGCTGCGGCTCCCCCACCAGCGTCCGGGTCGCCCGCGCGGGGGGGACCGCGGGGAGCAGCACCGTGACCACAAACCCGGCGAGGGCGGTGACCAAGCACATCAGGGGTAGCGAGGCAGCACGCGTCTGCATCCCGACCTCCCTACACCGCGAGCACCAGGTCCCGCTCCGCCGCGGGAACCTCGATCCCGGAATCCGCGGTGAGGAACACGTTCCAGCAGAACGCCACCTGCCCGAAGGCCACCAGACCGAGGGCGATGGCCCGGGCCGCCAGGTACGGGACCACCGCGTTCACCCCGTGGCCGAAGGGCACCGTACCCGTGGCCCACACCGCGCCCTGCACGAGGCCCGCCATCAGGAGGGCTCCCGCGGCCAAAAACCACCCTCCCGTCCACGCCCAGAAGTGCCACCAGGCGAGCCGGGGGCTGACCAACACCCGCCCGACGGCGGCAGGGATCATGACGTACGCGGCACCCAGAGCCACGGATCCCGCTCCGGCACCCAACAGGAGCGCCGTCCTCGCCTCCGTCCACAGGGTGAGACCGGCGATCCGGGCGGGGCCGAGTAGGGCTCCCAGTCCTGCCGCGAGGGCCCCGAAGAGGAACGCGGCGCTGCCCACCGGGAAGAAGGCCAGCCCGGGGGATTCCGACAGCCGGGCCCACTGTCCCTCCAGGGCCCGCCACACCCCCGCGGCGGTGCTTGCCGCGGGGATCAACAGGAGGAAGCCGGCGACCGCTCCCACCGTCTGTGTCCAGAAGGGCACCGGTCCCCAGATGAACTCGGAGCCGGTGCTGAAGGGAGCGAAGGCCGCGGTGGTGAGGAGCACCACCAGAGTCAGGGTGGAGTTCGCCTCCCCCGCGTTCGGTCGCCCACCGGCCAGACTCAGGGCCACCGCGGAGGCCGCGCCGAACAACCACAGCCACCCGAGCCCCTGGCGCAAGAACGCCTGCGCCAGGGCGTCCACGATCCCCCAGTAGGGGTTCCCACCCGGCGTGAACAGCCCCTTGCCGAGCACCAGGACCACCACGAGCCACGTCACGGAGCCCATCCCGAGCCAGGCAATGGGATCTTCACGTTTTCCCGCCCGCACGGTCCGCACAAGACTCCACAGCACCAAGAGCGCCGCGGCCAAGCGCAGGAGATCTGTACTCGGGGGTGCCTCCCCCCACAGCCGACCCCGGGAGATCCCCCGCAGGAGATCCCACCAGGCCAGGAGTCCCGCCAGGTTCCACAGCCAGAAGGCGAGGTTCGCCAGGCGTACGCCCCAGAGGGGCTCCCGGACCGTGGACGGGACGATGGCCAACAGAGCCGCGAGGAGGAGGTTGCTGCAGAACCCGAAGATCCAGAGGTCCCGGGCCGCCGCCATCAGCCGGCCGTAGGAAAGCCACGACACGTCCCCGAAGATCCCCGGGAAGACCAGGTGGAGGCTCGCGGCGAGCTCGTGGAGGGCCGCTAGGGCTCCCCAGGCAGTCCCCAGGTACAGGAAGCGACGGGAGGGGCTCCAGGGTTCGTCCGTGAACATCCAGCCCAGCATCTACGTCTCCGCCACCAGACCGAAGGATGCCACGAACAGCAGCAGCAGGAAGAAGGCAATCCAGAAGAGGGTGTACCACAAGTAGCTGCGCAGCGTCCGGGGGTTAAACCGCCCGATCATCGCTTCCCTCCTGTCGTGGTGAGACCCTGGACCTTCTCCACGAAATCCCGGACCGCGGCCACGAACGCCTCCTGGTCGTGGAGGCCGTAGGCGAAGAAGGCCACCCGCTCCGGGTCCACCCGCTGGCGCTGCAACCGCTTGCGCAGCTGGTCGATCCGGCCCTCCATGATCCAGTTCCCCTCCCGGTTCAGGCAGTCCCCCATGGGGCACCCGCACACGAAGACCCCCGCGGCACCGCTGCGCAGCGCCAATTCCAGCCAGGCGGGCCGCACGAATCCACTGCACGGCACCGCGATCACCGTGACCTCCGGGCACGCCTTCATGGTGCCGTCCGGGTTCAGCAACCCTTCCCCCGAGACGGCCCAGTCACATAGGAATCCCACCACCCGCCCAGGACGCTCCGGTTCCGTACGCTCCGTCACCTGCGGCTGCGCCATCGCTCCTCCCTCTTCATCCCGTGGGGACCGGGGCTCCCGTGGCCTGCCGGATCCGCTCGTGGATCTCCCGCTCCAGCATCCGCGGAAGCTCAAGGGCCTGGAAGGGGCACGCTCCGATGCAGATCCCGCACTCCACGCACCGGGAGTCCACCACCACCGCCAGCAGCTTCCGGTTGGCCGCGGCCCGGGTCTTCCCGGGATAGGGGCTGGGCACCATGTAGATGGCGTTGTACGGGCAGTCGTAGTAACAGAGCTCGCAGCCCGTGCAGTTGTCCTCCACCACCACGGCCACCCCGGGAGATCTGGGAACCCGGTCAGGATCGTCGGGCAGGGAGTACGGGATCCACAGGCCGTACACCACCAGGGCCATGACCAGCAGCAAGGCCCAGCCGGGGGCCATCCAGCGGGCCAGCACGTAGGGCCAGAGGTAAAACCAGTCCACCGCGAACCCCTCCGGCTGCGCGCCCGGGGCCGCGGGCCGGCCGCTCGTGGCGGGAAGAACCGCCGCGAGGAAGAACAGCAGCCCCACGCTGAAGAGGACCCACAGGGCCGGCGGCCACACCTTGGGGTGCCGGATGCGGACGTAGTGCCACCAGAGGAGGACGTAGAGGGTGACGGCCGGACCCACGTGCAGGAACAGGAACCGGGGAAGGGTGGCATCGCTCACCCCGGGACCGCCCACGAACAGCCGAACCAGGTGCTCCCCCACCAGGGGCACGTCCCGGAGGGCCTGGACGGTCAGGCTCGCCAGGAGCTGGCTGCGCTCGTCCCACACCAGCAGATACCCCGTGAACCCCGCAAGCCCGCTCACGACCAGGAGGAACATCCCCGAGATCCACGCGGAGTCCCTCGCCTTCCGGTAGCGCTCCGTGAACCAGTTCCGGAACAGGTGCAGCAAGATGGCCACCATGAAGGCGTCCGCCGCATACCGGTGGATCCCCCGGAAGATCACCCCGTAGGGCACCCGATCCGTGAGGAACTGCACGGAGGCATAGGCACCCTCCAGGCTTGGCTCGTAGTACAGGAAGATGAGGATGCCGGAGATCACGAGGACGGTGAGGAAGAGGTTTGCGAGACCCCCCGTGTAGTAGAGGGGGTTGAAGTCCTGCGGGTAGACCCGCTGGATCCACCGGTCCAGCCGCAGGGTCCAGTCCTGCAGCCTCAGGATCGCCTTCCGGTACACCCTCTCATTCCTCCCGCGCGGTAATTCCCGCCCTCCGAAACAGCAGCACCAGGAAGGAGTACAGCATGAGCAGGACCCCCATGGCCCCCGCGCTCACGAGCCGACGATCCGTGAGCTCCCCGTACACCACCCCCCCCACACAGGCGAGGGAGGCGAGGCTCAGGAGGACGATGCCCCGGGCGGATCCCCGCTCCCCCCGGGCCAGGATGCGCTCGTACACCCCGATCCGACGCCGGATCCGGCCGGCCCGCCGGTCCGCCGCGTACATCACGAGTCCTGCCCCGAGGAAGGCGGCCACGAGCAGCGCACTCCATCCCACGGCCCGGGCCCAGGTTCCGGGATTTCCCGTCTGCACCGCCGCCCTCCAGGCCGACCATGCCTCCGGCAGGGCCAGGACCGCGGCGGCGAAGGCGAGAAAGAAGGCGAGCCTCTGCACCGCTACGCTCCCGAACTCGGGGCAGGCCGCGCCGCGGGGACCGCCCTCGGGGCGGGCCTGGGGGCCGCGGCCTCCGCAGCCCGCACCTTCCGGCGGTACCGGATCTCCAGCAAAAACCCCAGGGTGAGGGTGAGGGCGGTGAGGACGAGCACGATGTGGGGATCCCGGCCGATCACCGCGATGTTGAACAGGATGAGGGCGGTGAAGACCAGGAAGTAGGTAAGGGCCATGATGCCTACCACGGTGAAGAAGGGGCGCTCGCTGGGCCGCCGTCCCTTGCTGCGGTCCAGGAAGGGCACCAGCATCCCGTAGGCGATGAGGAGCCCCGGTCCCAGCCCCGCCCACAGCGGTGGGGTGTACTTCACGTACTGGTACAGGGCCAGGAAGTACCAGTCGGAAAGGATCGGCAGCGGCGTCCGGTTCGGGTCCGCCCGCCGGCCCATCTCCGCGGGGAAGATCCAGCTGGCGGCCACCAGCATCAGCAGCAGGATCACCAGGGCGGTGGGGGAGAGGTTGAAGCGCTTCCGGCGGGTGAAGATGAAGTACAGCTCCACCAGGATCAAGAGCAGCACGGAGATCCCGAAGTGGATGGCGTAAAAGCGGGTGAGGGTTCCCTGGCCCTCCGCGGGGCCGCCGAGGAACGCGAAGGCGATGGCGCTGCCGAACCGGGTCTGGCCGATGAGGGGGAGCTGGTCCAGGTAGACGGCCACGGTGAGCACCACCTTGGCGGCCCAGAAGGCCCGCTGGTTCCAGATCAGGAGATACCCCGTGAGGCCGGAGATCATGGCCAGCACCAGGGACCCGAACAGGATCATCCAGCTGAGCTCGTTGGGTCGCTTGTACTCCCCCAGGAAGTACATGCGGTAGATCCGGAGGGTGATGGCGATGATGAGCATGTCCGCCCCGTACTTGTGCATCCCCCGGATGAGCCAACCGAAGGGGATCTCGTGCTGGATGCGGAGGATGGAGTTGTAGGCCCCGTGGGTGGTGGGCTCGTACCAGATCATGAGGAGGATGCCGCTCACGATGACCACGATCCAGGAGAAGTACACGATCTGGCCGAGAAGATAGAGGGGGTTCCCGTAGCGCTCCACGTTCGTCTCGTCAAAGAGATCCAGCTTCTGCTTGCGCTCACTGAACCACTCCCGCAGGCGCTCCCACATGGTCAGGCGATCCCTCCCGGCTCCACCGCGGTCACCACGATCACCCCGTTCCGGACCTCGTAGACGAAGTAGCGGGGAGGACGCGGCGCCGGGCCGGAGAGCACCCGGCCCGGGACCTCCCGGTCCGCGGGGTCGTAGATGGAGAGGTGGCAGGGGCAACCCAGGAGCCCGTGCCGGCGCTCCGGTGGGGGCACGTAGCCCCCGTACCCCGCCGTGATCTCCCGCCAGTCCGGCACGTAGTTGAAGATGCATCCCAGGTGCGGGCAGATCCGGGAGAAGACCACGATGTCCGTGGGTTCCTTGCCCTCCTTGTAGCCCGGGAAGCGCACCTTCCACGGGAGCCGGATGGCCACCCCGGGAACGGTGGCCGCCTTGGCCTGCTCGGGCGTGTACTGCGGGTACTTCTGGGTGAACACGAAGAACTTGCTGGACCAGGGCTCCGCGAGCTCCTCCAGCCGCGCGATGGGAAGAGGCTCCCCCTTCGGGAGGTCTCCCTCCGCCAGATCCGGCGGAACCTTGCCCTGCGGCACGCCGAGACCGGGCTCCAGGTTCGGCTTGAGGTAGCGCAAAAGAGGCGCCGCGAAGGCCGCGAGGGCCCCCACGGCGGGGATGGAGGCCACCAGTTGCAGGAAGGTCCGTCGGTTCACACCCTTTGCCTTCTGCTCCTCCGCCATGCTCCCCCACTCCTCACCGGAGATCCGCGGGCGGCTCGTACACGAAGGTCCACAGGTAATCTACCACGGCCCAGATCTCGTTGGGGCTGAGTTCATCCCGGAACGCAGGCATGAGCTTCAACCCCCGCCGCTCCACGCCCTCCGCGATGCGCTGGTAGAGCTCCGTGGGCTTCCGGTAGGCCATCCACTCCCGGTCCGTGAAGATCCCGGGGCCCACCCCCCGGGCCCAGGTCCACACCAGTTCCCGGAACTCCTCCGCCCGGGGTCCTCTCCCATCTCCGGCCGGTCCGTGACATTCCGCGCACCTCTGCTGGTAGATCCTCCGGCCCAGCTGCAGCCGCTCCCGGGTGGTGGTCCGGCTCCACTCCCAGAACACCACGTCCCAGATCTCCTGGTCCGTGAGCCGCGGGGTTCCGCCATCCGCGGCCCCGTACGCGGGGTGCTGGAACCCGGGCATGGCGGTGTGCGGGCGACCCCGGGCCACGGTCTCGAACATGGAAAAGGGGGTATTGAGCCGCATCTGGTCGAGGTTGTGGAAGTTGGCGGGCCGGGAGGGAAGGGGCTCTCCCCTCGGGCGGATCCGGAAAAAGCTCAGGAAGTCCGTGTAGAGGTTCTTCTCGGGTGCGGTGAGGGTCTTCGCCATGGGCCCGTCTCCCCGGCCCTCGGGTCCATGGCAGACCGCGCACCGGGCGTCGTAGGTCTTCTTCCCCGCATCCGCGCTGGGCTTGCGGGGCATGAAGCCCATGCGGACCACGTAGCGGGGAAGGGGCTCATAGGCAGGTCCCCGGGGCCCGGCCATCCGGATGTACGGTTGGCAGCCCCCGAGCAGCACCGCGGCGAGGCCGAGGAAAAAGACACGCACCGCGACGGGTCGGCTCATGCGATTTTCCCGATCTTGCCCGCGCTCTCCTTCCGGGAAGACACGAAAAGGCAGGACCGGCGCGGCCCCGCCCTCAAGGCCACCGGCATTGTCCAACCTTTCCCGGGATCCGTCAAGGCGCGTCCTCCCCTCCCTCGTACTTCGTGGGGCACTTGGTGAGCAGGACCCTCGCCCGGAACACCCCCTCCGGACCCCACGTCCCCTCCACCACCACGGGCGCCCCGTCCCGGAAGAGGTCCGTCACCACCCCCCGGTAGGTCACGGGCAGCCGGGCGTCTCCCTCCGCGAGCACGAAAAAGACCCGAGAACCTTCCCGACGGATGCTTCCGGGGACCACGTTCCCCGCCACCCGAACCGGGACGCCGTACGCAGCCTCCCCCCGGGCCTGAAGTTCCGAGACGGTGACGTAATAGACGGCCGCGGACCGCACCCCACCGTAGACGAGCACACCGAGACCCGCGAGGATGAGCCCCACGAGCAGGAATCTCCGCCTCTTCACTGGCGATCCTCCACGAACCCGTGCGGTTCTGTCCGCTTCCCCTCCCGCACCTGGGCCTCCAGCCTCGTGATCTCCTGATGAAGTTGGCTCGTCCGATGGTGCAGCCACATGAGGTACGCCACCAGGGCCACCCACACGAGCCAGTACGCCCAGAACAGGTAGACCATGCTACCCGCTTACCTCGATGCGCAGGCGTCGCACGGCCCCGTCCAGGAGCCCCACCCGCAGACGCAGGCGCACCAGAGCCGCGTACAGGAGGATGAAGGCGAAGAGCGTCATCACCAGGGCGTGCACCATGGCGGGCTCCAGTCCCGTGGGCCTGCCCGCGGGATCCTGCCCGAAGACCACGGGGTGCACGCCGCGCAGCAGGCGGACGCTCAGGAACACGAGCGGCAGGTTCAGAAAGGCCAGGATGCCCACCACCGCCGCAAAGCGGCGGGCTCGGTCTCCCTCCGAGACCGCGCGGAGAACGAGATATCCCAGGTACACCAGCTGCGTCAGGAGGGTGCTGGTGAGCTGCGGTTCCCACGTCCACCACACCCCCCAGGTGGGCTTGGCCCACACGGCTCCCGTGAGGAGCACGAGCCCGTTGAACAGCACCCCGATCTCCGCGGAGGCTCCTCCGAGTTCGTCCCAGTAGGCTTCCCGGGCGCGGAGGTACTGGATCCCCGCGCCAAAGGTCACGAGGAAGGCCAGCAGAGCCGCTCCCCACAGGCCCAGGTGCACGTAGAAGATCCGCTGCAGGTGGCCCATGATCCGCTCGGTGGGGGCGTAGAAGAAGCTTCCGTACCACGCCAGGGACAGCGCCACCACCAGCGCCCCGGCCTCCAGACGCTTCAAGATCCGTCCTCCACCACGGCTTCGAAGAGCAGCAGACTCGCGGCCCCCAGGATGATAGCAAAGGCAGCTACCAGCCGCAATTCAGGCCACGCCTCGCCCAGCGGCAGTCCCCGCAGGACCTTCGCCGTGGCTCCCACGCTGCCGATGAGGAGGGGGAGGGCCAGGGGCACGAGGAGGAGCGGGAGCATCAGCTGCCGCAGGCGGGTGTTCGCGGCCACCACGCTGAGCAGGGTTCCCGGGAGCCCCAGGCCTGCGCTGCCCAGCAACAGGACCGCGCCCAGGGAGGCCACCCGGCGGGGATCCAAGTCTACGTTCAGCAGCACGGCGAACACGCCGAGGCTCAGAGCCTCCACGAGCAGCATCCACAGGAAGGTGCTGGTGGCCTTCGCGCCCAGGATGGCGGCCCGATCCACGGGGCTCGCGAGTACGGCCCACCCCGCCCGCTGCTCCTGCTCCAGTTCATACGCGCGCCCAAGCCCCAGGAGGGCGGTGAAGGTGACGGTGGTCCAGAGGATCCCCGGCCCTGCGGAGGCCACCACCGCGGGGTCCAGCCCCACAGCCACGCTGAAGAGCACCAGGGCCACGAGGGCCATGGTCCCCATGGAAAGGAGGATCTCCCGGGCCCGCAACTCGATCCGGAGGTCCTTGCTGACCAGCGCCCGGTAGGCTGTCCAGAATCCGGGAACCCGGCCGCCTCCCGGCAAGGCCGCGGTGGCCGGAGGGCGGGAGGATCCCGCCTCCGGCACCAGCCGCCCGTCCCGCAGGCCCAGGATCCGGTGGCAGAGTCCCGCCACCTCCTGGGGTCGGTGGGTGGTGAGGACCAAAGCCCCCCCGGAGGCAAGGTAGCGGAGCAAGGTGGTGCGCAGCCAGTCCGATCCCTCCGCGTCCAGGCCCGTAAAGGGCTCGTCCAGGAGGAGGAGGGCGGGCTGGGGCAGGAGGGCCCGGACGAGGCTTACGCGCTGCTGCCACCCCCGGGAGAGGTTCCGCACGAGCTCCCCCCGCCGCGCTCCCAGCCCGCCCTCCTGGATCAACCCCTCCACCCGTTCGGGGGCTACCCCGTAGAGCACGGCGAACAGGCGCAGGTTCTCCTCCACGGTGAGGCCGCCGTACAGGAAGGTCTCGTGCCCGGTCATCCCCAACCGGATCCGGACGGCCTGGGGTTCGTGCCACGGATCCAGACCGAACAGCCGCAAGCTCCCCCTATCCGGCCGCAAGAGGGTGGCGAGGACGCGCAGGAGGGTGGTCTTTCCCGAGCCGTTGGGCCCCACGATGGCCACCGCCTCCCCGGGATACACCTCCAGGTCCACCTCCCGCAGCACCCGGTGCTCTCCCAGGGCTTTTCGGATCCCTCTCGCGGAGAGTACGGGGGACACGGACCTCAGGTCGAAGACGCCAGCAGACGGGCCTCGAGGGCTTGCCGGAGGACTTGCCCGTCGAAAAGGAAGAAGGGGTAGCCGCGGTAGGTGGCCGCCGCGTACGCAGCCTCCTGCTGCTCCAGCCGGGTCAGTGCCTCCCGGACCCGGCGGATCTCTTCCGCGAGGGGGGCGCTCAGCTCCTGGTTGATGGCCCGGATCCGATGGGTGAGCGCTCGGCGCTCCCGGCGGGTCAGGGACTCCTCCTGGAGTCGTCGGATGAGCGCCCACTTCTCTTCCACCAGGCTGCGGAGGCGGGGATCCTGGGGTTCTAGGATTCGGTCGGGGTTGTGGAGGAGCTCGTGCAGCCGCTGTTGGAGGCGTGCCCGCTGGATCCCCGGGTCATCCGGGGAGGGCAGCGGGAGGTGGAAGGTGGCGGTGACCACGGCGAAGGGGGGAGGGTCCAGGGCGAACAGGTTACGGATCAGCCGGTCCGTGGCACGGTCGTAGAGGGCGCCCCCGACCCCGTGCACGAAGAGATCCGCCACGCACACCCGCACGAACAGGGTGAGGGCCATGCCCCTCGGCCGCAACCCCAACCCCGCGAGGACCTCGGGGGGCGTGCGGGGACCCACCCGGGCAAGTTCTCCCTCCTCCGTGGAGAGGACCACCTCCTCCCCGGCCCGCTGGGCGAACACCGGCCGCCGCCTCCCCTCCCGCACGGCCCACAGGGGGAGCTCGTAACGGTCCGACCACCGCCGCAAGTTGGGGAACGGCTGGGCCGCAGATCGGATCCCCTCGGACTTGCGGTGGGCCTCCAGGGCCTCGTTGTACGCAGCCCAGAAGGACTCGCAGGTACTCGCCATCCAACGGGCGAACCGCAGGAACCCCCGGGTCCGGCACAGCCAGGAGATCGGGAGCTCGGGGTACGCGGCGGCCGGTTCGAAGGCACGTCGCAGGCGCGCCACGAACTCTCCCAGGCTCTCGCACGCCTCCCGCTCCCGCTCCCCGAGCACCCTCAACCGCTCCAGGCCCGAGAGGAGGGCGGGATCGCCCAGGGTCGCGAGATCCTGACGAACCGCCTCCACCCACTCCCGCCACCGTGTCCGTGCGGGCGGCGGGGCTGCCTCAAAGGGGACGTCGGGGGGGCACCGCACCAGGGCCCGGTGCACGGTCCGCAGCTCCCCGTCCCACCGCGGCACCGCCACATCCAGCACTTCCACCGCATCGCTGTCCACGATGAGGTTCAGGGGCCGGACTCCCGGACACAGGCCCAGCACCAGGGTCTTCGCCCAGATCCCGGGGTGATGGAAAACGGGCTGGTGGCCGGTGACCACGAGGGGCCCTGAGCCCTCCCCGGTTTGGAGGCCCCACCGGAGGCCGAAGCGGGCTGCGGCCGCGAGGACCTCCTCCCGAACCTCCCGGCGGAATGCCCCCAGGGCCTCGCCGTCCAGGCGGGCAGGGCTACGAGCCAGGCTCTCCGCGTTCGCCTCCGCCACGGCCGGCCAGCACGGCAGGGGAGGGAGGCACACCACCTCCCCGGAGCCCCTGGGAATGCTCGGTCGCGGGGTCTCCGCCGCCTGCGGGCGGTCCCTCCTCACAGCAGGGCATCCAGGGTTCGTAGGCCCACCTCCTCCCGCATCACGAAGGGCTCCGCGTACGCCACCCCCACCAGGGCCCCGAAGTAGGCGGCGGAGGTGCGGAGGAGATCCAGGATCCACAGGTTTCCCCGCTCGTCCTCGAACTGGCTGCGGTAGGCAGCCACGCTCTCCAGCTTGCGCTCGAAGGTCTCGCTCACGTCCACCAGGAAGGAGGGGCGCCGCACCATCCGGTAGTGGGTGGAGAAGTAGTGGATCACCCGCCGCGGGTAGTGGGGCTCTCCGGGGATGTCGGACTTGGTGAGTTTCGCGTAGAACCGGGCGGCCTCCCCGAGCTGCGCGGCCTGGACGTGGTCCGGATGGGCATCCTCCCAGTACGGCACGAACAGGAGCTCCGGCCGAACCTCCCGGATCACCCCTGCCACCTGTTTGCGGGCCTCCACGGTGTCCAGGAGGAACCGGTTGGGAAGATCCAGGGTGATGCGGCGCACGCCCAGGATGTCCGCGGCCGCGGCCGCCTCCCGGAGCCGGCGCTCGGGCGTCCCCCGAGGGGTGGGCTCGCCGTTGGTGAGGTCGCAGAGCACCACCGTCCAGCCCTGGCGGACCAGGAGGGCCACGGTCCCGCCCATCCCGATCTCCGCGTCGTCCGGATGCGGGCTCAGCACCAGGGCCCGCCGGCTCATCCCCTGGGCTCCTTTCCCGCGCAGACCGCGGACTCCGCCCCGCGCAGCCACCGCTGTACGGCACGGTGCAGGACCTCCCGGTAGTACCGCAACCGGACCTCCGGGTCATCGAGTCCCCCCCAGAACCGGCGCGCGGGATTCTTGTAGATGCGGCCGATGGGGATCTCCCGGACGCGCAGCTTCAAGGCCGCGGCCTGCACCCACACCTGCAGGGGCATCCCGTAGGAGGGCTCGTCCAGTTCCAGCCTCCGGAGGGCCTCCGCCCGGTACGCCTTGAACCCGCAGAAGGCATCCGTGATCCCCAATCCCGTGAGGGCGTTCACCTCCTCCGTGATCTCCCGGTTGATGCGGAGCCGGTCCGGCGGCGGATCCTGGCCCCGGGAGGAGCCCGGGAGATAGCGGCTCCCGGAGACGATGTCCACGCCCTCCAGGGCGCTCAGGAGGTCTGGGATGAGGTAGGGCTCGTGCTGCTCGTCGCAGTCCATGGTCACCACCACGTCGTACCCGTGTTCCAGGGCATACCGGAAGCCGCTCATCAGGGAGGCCCCGTACCCGCGGTTTTCCGGGTGGCGGATCACCCGGACCTCCGGAAACCGCTTCAGGATCTCCGGGGAGTGGTCCGTGCTGCCGTCGTCCACCACCAGGATGTCCGCCGCGGGCGCGTACCGCCGCACCGCCCGCAGCACCCCTTCCAGGGTCTGCTCCTCATTGTACAGGGGCATGACGATGAGGACCCTCATCGCAGCTCCCGGAGGGCCTCGTAGGCTGCCTCGACCGTGTGCTCGATCTCCTCCGGCCCGTGGGCCAGGGACACGAACATGGCCTCGAACTGGCTGGGCGGGAGGTAGACGCCCCGGCGCAGCATCTCCCAGAAGAACTGCGCATACCGGACCACATCCGACCTCCGGGCGCTTTCGTAGTCCCGCACGGGAACCTCGGAGAAGAACAGGGTGAGCATGCTCCCCACCCGGTTCAGCTGCACGGGCACGCCCGCGGTTCGGGCCGCGTCCAGAAGTCCCTCTCCCAGTTGGGCACTCGTCCGCTCCAGTTGCTCGTAGGTTCCGGACTGCCGCAACCGTTCCAGGGTCGCCAGCCCCGCCCGTACCGCCACGGGATTCCCCGAAAGCGTGCCCGCCTGGTACACGGGTCCCGCGGGCGCCACCAGGGACATCACGTCGCGCCGTCCACCGTAGGCCGCGAGGGGAAACCCACCGCCGATCACCTTCCCCAGAGAGGTGAGGTCCGGCCGGATGCCGAGGACCGCCTGGGCCCCGCCCCACCCGACCCGGAAGCCCGTAATGACCTCGTCGAAGACCAGCAAGGCGCCGTACGCCGCGGTCAGGTCCCGCAGGATCTCCAGAAACGCCCGCTCCGCGGGCACCACGCCCATGTTGCCCGCCACGGGTTCCACCACCACCGCGGCGATCTCCGGTCCGAACCGCGCGAAGGCCTCCTCCACGGCCTGGACGTCGTTGTACGGGAGGGAGAGGGTATGCTGGACCGCGGCCGCGGGAACGCCCGGGCTATCCGGGAGCTCCAGGGTGGCCACGCCGCTCCCCGCACGGACCAAAAGGGCGTCCGCGTGCCCGTGATAACCGCCGTCGAATTTCACGATGCGGTCCCGCCCCGTGGCGGCCCGGGCGACCCGGAGGGCACTCATCACCGCCTCGGTGCCGCTGCACACCAGCCGCACCATCTCCAGGGAGGGAACGGCCTCGCAGAGCACCTCCGCGAAGGCCACCTCATACGGGGTGCAGGCACCGAAGGAGCTTCCGCCTTCCACGGCCTCCACCGCGGCCCGCACCACCTCCGGGTCCGCGTGCCCGCAGATGAGGGCGCCCCAACTGCCCACGTAGTCCACGTACCGGTTCCCGTCCACGTCCTCCACGTATGCCCCCTCGCCCCGCACGATAAAGGGCGGAATCCCGCCCACCGCCCGAAAGGCCCGGACAGGGCTGTTCACGCCCCCCGGCATGAGGGCCTGGGCGCGGGCGTAGAGCCTGTGGGAACCGTCCTGCCTCATGCCCGGAGCTTCCGCGCGGCTTCCTTCGCGAAGTACGTGAGGATCACATCCGCCCCGGCCCGCCGGATGGCCAGGAGGGTCTCCCACATGGCCCGCTCCAGATCCACCCACCCCCGCTGGGCGGCGGCGTGGATCATGGCGTACTCCCCGCTCACCTGGTAGGCGGCGGTGGGCACCCCGAACCGTTCCTTCACCGCCCGCAGCACGTCCAGGTAGGGGAGCGCGGGCTTGACCATCACCAGGTCCGCACCCTCCTCCAAGTCCTGCGCCACCTCCCGCAGGGCTTCCCGTATGTTCGGGGGATCCATCTGGTAGCTTCGCCGATCCCCGAACCGCGGGGAGCTCTCCGCGGCCTCCCGGAACGGGCCGTAGAAGCAGCTGGCGTACTTCGCCGCATACGCCAGGATCCCCACGTGGGAGTAACCCGCCTGATCCAGGCTCCGGCGGATGGCCTGGACCTGCCCGTCCATCATGCCGGAGGGCGCCACGAGGTCCGCGCCGGCCTCCGCCTGGGCCACCGCCACGCGGCCGTAGATCTCCAGGGTGGCATCGTTGTCCACGGGCCCCTCGGGCCCTGCCAAGACCCCGCAGTGGCCGTGGTCCGTGTACTCGCACAGGCACAGGTCCGCGAGGAGCACCACCTGATCCCCGAACTCCCTCCGCAGCCTCCGCAGGGCTCGCTGGACGATCCCCTCAGGGCTGTAGGCCTCGCTCCCCACCGGATCCTTCCGCGTGGGGATCCCGAAGAGGATCACCGCCCGGACTCCCGCCTCCAGGAGTTCTCCCACCTCCCGCACCAAGCTGTGCAAGGTGTGCTGGTACTGACCCGGAAGGGAGGGAATCTCCACGGGCTGCGAGAGGCCCTCCTTCACGAAGAGGGGGGCGACCAGCTGCTCGGCCCGCAGGGCGTGCTCGGCCACCAGCCGCCGCAGGACCTCCGTGCGACGCAGCCGCCGTCCCCGGTGGACCGGAAATCCCATCCTACCGCCTCCTCTCGAGAACCGCGCGCACCGCCTGCACCACCCCCTCGGAAGTGTACACCTCAGCGACCCCGTCCACCCGCAACCCCAACTCCCTGGCCGCCTCTGCGGTCACGGGACCGATGCACACCAGCCGGGTGCCCTCCGGGAGCCGTCCCCCTCCCAGCAAGGATACCAGGGCCCTCGCCGCGGAAGGGCTCGCGAGGGTCACCACATCCACCCCTTCCCGGATCGCCTCCCTCAGCCGGGGAGCCTCCTCCCAGGCCACCTCCGTCCGGTAGGCGGCCACCACCTCCACCTCCGCACCCCGCGCCCGCAGTCCTTCGGGCAGCACGTCCCGGGCCTCCTCCGCCCGGGGGATCAGGATCCGCACGCCTCGCAGTTCCTGGGCTGCGAAGGCCTTCACCAAGCCCTCCGCCCGATACTCGGATGGCTGGAACACTGCAGGGATGCCCAGCTGTTCCAGCCTTCGGGCGGTGGCGGGTCCGATGGCAGCGATGCGCACGCCCCGCAGGACTTCCAGGGAGATGTCCAGGTGGCGGAGCCGGCACTCCACTGCCCGGACCCCGTTCTGGCTCGTGAACACCACCCACTGGTAGGTTTCCAGCTGGCGCAAGGCCCGGTCCAGATCCTCCCAGGACGGAGGAGGGAGGATCCGGAGGAGGGGGATGTGCACCACCTCCAGGCCCAGGGCCCTCAGCCGCGCTCCGAGCTCAGAGCCCTGAGACGCGGGACGCGTCACTAGGACGCGAGGGTGGGCAGTCCTCCGCACACGGCCTCCGCGGCTTGCCGCCCCATCTCCTCCGCGGCCGCGATGGACCCCACGCGCTCCACGCGCACCACCCAGCTCCCATCCGGAGCCGCCACGAGGCCCCTGAGCCGCAGGACGCTTCCGGCTCCCTCCCAGGTGGCAAGCGCCGCGGCCGGGATCGCGCACCCGCCTCCCAACCCCCGCAAGAAGGCCCGCTCCGCGCTTACCGCCGCCCGGGTCAGAGGGTCGTCCAGGGGCTCGACCAGTCCGCGCACCCGGTGGTCGTCCTCCCTGACCTGGAGGGCGATCGCCCCCTGCCCCGGGGCCGGGAGCATCACCTCCGGGTCCAGGCGCTCCGCGATCTCCTCTTCCCAACCGCCCCGCACCAGTCCCGCCACGGCCAGGACGGCGGCGTCCACCTCCCCGGTCCGCACCTTCCGGATGCGGGTGTCCACGTTGCCCCGAAGCGGCACCACCTCCAGGTCCTTCCGGTAGATCCGGAGTTGGGCCGCCCGCCGGGGACTGCTGGTGCCCACCCGGGCTCCGGGGGGGAGTTGCGCGAGGGAAGGGGCGTGGGCCACGAGGGCGTCCCGGGGGTCCTCCCGGGGCGGGATGGCGGCGATCGCGAGGCCCGGGGTCGGGTCCGTGGGAAGGTCCTTGAGGCTGTGCACCGCGAGATCGACGGCGCCTTCCCGTAGGGCCTGCTCCAGCTCCGCCACGAAGAGGCCCGGACCCGAGGGATGCGCCAGAGGGCCTGCCCACCGGTCCCCGCGGGTCTGGATCACCACCACCTCGAACCTGACCCCAGGGTGCAGCCCGCGCAGGGCCGCTAAGACCGCCTCCGTTTGCCGGCGGCTGAGCAAACTCCCCCGGGTTCCCACGCGGACAGTGCTCAAGAGGTCGCCGCGTCCTCCAGATCCAGCAGGGCCCGGGCCGCGTCCACCAGCGCGGGGTCCCGTTCCGCCGCCATCGCCTTCAGGCGCACGATGGGCCGGTGCAGCAACCGGTTGACGGCGGTGCGGAGGGCCTGGCGCACCGCCTCCTGGTGCTCCGCGGGGAGGTGCGCCAGCTGCGGGCGGAGTCGGGCCCACTCCTCCTCCAAAATGGCGTCTGCCCGGTGTCGGAGGGCACGGATGAGGGGCACCACGTCGAGGGAACGGTACCAGGTCTCGAACTTCTCCGTCTCCTCCGCCAGGATCGCTTCCGCCCGCTCCACGTCCCCCAGACGCTCCCGGAGCACCCTTTGGCCCGCGGCCTGCAGGTCGTCGATGTCCACGAGGTGCACGCCGGGGAGGGAGCGCACCGCGGGGTCCACGTCCCGGGGGACCGCGATGTCCAGGATCAGGAGGGGAGCCGTACGCCTCCGCATCGCCTCCGCCACCAGGGACGCCTCCACCACCACGTGTGGGGCGCCCGTGGAGGTCACGAGGATGTCGGCTTCCCGGAGGGCGGAACCCAGCTCGTCGAACCGCACGGTCCGGGCCCCAAAGGCTGCGGCCAAGGCTTCTGCGTGCTCCAGGGTGCGGTTGCAGACCACCACCGCGGTGCACCCCGCTTCCACCAGGTTCCGGACCAGCAGGCGCGCCATCTCCCCGCTTCCCAGGACGAGAACCCGCCGCCCCCGAAGCTCCCCGCATGCCTCCCGGGCCACGGTGAGCGCGGCACCGGGTACGGACACCGCACCCCGGCCGATCCCCGTCTCGCGCCGCACCCTCCGGCCTGCGGCGATGGCCTGCCGGAACAGACGGCTCAGCACGGGGCCGATCCCGCCTCCCTGCTGGGCCAGGCGGAAGGCCTCCCGCACCTGGCCCAGGATCTGCGCCTCCCCCACGATCATGGAGTCCAGCCCTCCCGCCACCCGGAAGAGGTGCCGGGCGGCCTCCGCCCCGCGGTGCAGGTACACGTAAGGCCCGAAGGTCTCCCTGGGCACCCCGTGGTAGGCGGACCAGAAGGACAACACGGCCTCCCGGCCCGCTTCCCCATCCACCGCGACCACGTAGGCCTCCGTCCGGTTACAGGTGGAGAGCAGGGCAGCCTCCGCGATGCCCTTCTGCTGCCGGAGGAGGGCCACCGCGGAGGGGAGCTTGCCGGGCAGGAACGCCACCCGCTCCCGTACCTCCACGGGGGCCGTGTGATGGCTCAGACCGAGCGCGAGGAGATCCATCGCTCCTGGTGCGAGCATAGCCGCCCCGCGGCCGGACCGTCAAACCGCTAGAGCAGCTTGACCCCGTTGATCTGCAGCTTGAACTGGCACCCCAGGAACTCCGCGGCCCGACGGCAAAGGATCATGCGGGACAGGAAGATCTCGAAGTACTCCATCACGGGGGCCGCCTCCGTGTTGATGACGAGCTCCAGGGTGATCTCCCGGTTCCTCTCATCCACCCGCAGAAAGGAGTGCTCCACCGCGTAGTTCACCCGGTCGTGGATGTCGAAGGTGGTGGGGTCCGGGTTGCGTACCCGGGTGCGGTGCACGTCGGACTTGTCCGCGAGGATCACCGCGGCTCCCACGTTGCTCACGGGCTGCCCGTGGGACTCCTCGTGGTTGCCGATGGCGCTCATCACCACTGCCCGTTCCTCCGGTCCCATCCCCAACCGCGCGAGGATGCGGTCCGCCAGCATGGCCCCGACCTGCTCGTGGTTCTGGCGGCTCACGAGGTTCCCGATGTCGTGGAGGTAGCCCGCGATGGCCGCCAGCTCCGCGTCCCGCTCCGGATGCCCCAGTCGTTTGAGGATGTTGTACGCGATGCGGGCGGTGAGGTTCGCGTGCCGGAAGCCGTGCTCGGTGTAGCCCAGAACCCCCAGGGCCTCGTTTGCCTTGCCCACATAGGCTTCCACCTCCGGGTCCGCCTTTACCGTCTCCAGGGTGACCCGGAAAGGGGGAGCCGCAGGGGAGTGCGGGTCCCGGGGGCTTCCCACGGGTTCACGCATACAGCCCGCGCAGCCGGCGGGCCTCCACGATGCGCTCCACCCCAAGACAGTACGCCGCGGTCCGCAGATCCACCCCGAACCGCTCCGCGGTGGCGAGCACCGCCTGGAAGGCGCGCACCATGAACAGCTCCAGCCGGGCCCGGACCTCCTCCTCCGGCCAGAAGTACCCGTACCGGTCCTGTACCCACTCGAAGTAGCTCACCACCACCCCGCCCCCGTTCGCCAGCAGATCCGGGACGACGAGGACTCCCCGCCGGCGGAGGATCTCGTCCGCCTCCGGGGTGGTGGGCTCGTTCGCGCCCTCCACGATCACGGAGGCCCGGATGCGCTCCGCGTTCTCTGCGGTGATCTGGTGCTCGATGGCCGCGGGGATCAAGAGGTCGCAGGGGATCTCCAGGAGCTCCCGGTTGGAGATGGTGCGGGCCCCCGGGTAGCCCACCACGCTTCCCGTGTTGCGGGCGTACTCCTTCACCTGCTGCGGGACGAGCCCCTCCGGATGGTAGATCCCTCCCCGCACGTCGCTCACCGCCACCACCCGGGCCCCCGCCTCCTCGTGCAGCAGCCGGGCCGCGTGGTAGCCTACGTTCCCGAACCCCTGGACCACCACCCGGGCTCCCTCCAGGCGCAGGCCCCGGTGGGCGAAGGCCTCCCGGGCCACCACGAGCACCCCCCGACCCGCGGCTTCCTCGCGGCCCCTGGAACCACCGAGCGGAATGGGCTTCCCGGTCACGGTTCCGGGTTCCAGATAGCCTCGCTTCATGCAGATGGTGTCCATTACCCAAGCCATGACCTGGGGATTGGTGCCCACATCCGGGGCCGGGATGTCCTTGTCCGGCCCGATGATGTCGAAGATCTCCGCGGTGTACCGGCGGGTGAGCCGTTCCAGCTCCCGGTGGCTCAGGCGCGTTGGGTCGCACGCCACCCCACCCTTCCCCCCACCGAAGGGCACATCCACCACCGCGCACTTCAAGGACATGAGGGCCGCGAGGGCCATCATCTCCTCCAGGGTGACGTTTGGGTGGTAGCGTAACCCTCCCTTGCACGGGCCCCGGGCGGTGTCGTACTGTACCCGGTAGCCCACGAACACCTCCACCCGCCCATCGTCCATCTCCACGGGGAGGGAGACGATGACGCACCGGCGCGGGTGTTTGAGGGGCTTGGTGGTGGACTCGTCGTAGCCCAGCAGGTGGGCAGCCCGGTCAATCCACCGACAGACGGCCTCGAAGGGATTCTCCGGTTTCTGGGCCTGGATCACGAGCCCCATCCCTCACCCCTTTCGCTCTCCCGCCCGCTCCCGCTCCTTCTCCGGAGCCTCCGCCTTGCGGCCGCGCACAGATCCCACCGCGGAGCGATCCGCCCGGACCCGCACGTTGGGCGCGAGCTCCAGGGTGATCTCGTCCCCGTGGACGTCCACGATGGTCCCGTGCAGGCCCCCGACGGTGACCACCCGATCCCCCTTCTTGAGCTTCGCCAGCATCTCCCGCCGGCGCCGCTGCTGTTGCTGCTGGGGCCGGATGAGGAGGAAGTAGAAGACCGCGAGGAGCAGCGCCCAGAGGATCAGGGTATAGAGGACATTCGGCTGGCCCTGCGGGGCCTGCAGGAACATGGTCCCTCCTTATTCGCCCGACCTTCCCTCCCCATGGTACCACCCTTCTACCACCGGGTGGCGTACCGGGCGAGAACCCGCTCCCGCCACGCGGCGAAGGTCCCTTGCAGGATGGCCCCCCGGGCCTCCTCGACCCATCGCAGGAGGAAGGCCACATTGTGGTAGGTGGCCAGGATCGGGCCCAGCAGCTCGCCTGATTTGAAGAGGTGGCGCACGTAGGCGCGGGTGTGCCGCTGGCACACCCGGCAGGCACATTCGGGATCGAGCGGCCGGAAATCCGTGCGGAAGGGGCTGTTGCGGAGGTTGAGGCGGCCCTCTCGGGTGAACACCACCCCCGTGCGACCCACCCGGGTGGGGAGCACGCAGTCGAAGAGGTCCACGCCCCGGGCGATGGCCTCCACGATGCCCGGCGGAGAACCCACCCCCATGAGGTAGCGGGGGCGATCCTCCGGCAGGTGTCGTACCGTGTGCTCCAGGAGCTCGTACGTGAGGGAGAGGGGCTCGCCCACGGAGAGCCCACCGATCGCGTATCCCGGTAGGTCGAGGCTCACCGCGTGGGCCGCGGCCTGGGCCCGCAGGGCGGGACTGAAGCCGCCCTGCAGGATCCCGAAGAGGGCTTGGTCCGGGCGACGCCGAGCCGCCAACGCGCGCTCCAGCCAGTGCATGGTCCGGCGCAGCGCCTCCCTCGCTTCCTCCTCGTCCAGGGGATACCCGCTGCAAACGTCCAAGGGTGTGATGATGTCCGAGCCCAGAGCTTCCTGGATCTCCACCACCCGCTCGGGCGTGAGCTCGTGCAGACTCCCGTCGATGGGCGAGCGGAACACCACCCCCCGGTCCGTCACCCGCCGCAGGTGCGCCAGGCTCAGGACCTGGAACCCGCCGCTGTCCGTTAGGAGGGGGCCGCTCCAGCCCATGAAGGCGTGGAGACCCCCCGCCTGCTGGATGAGCTCCGGCCCGGGCCGGAGGTACAGGTGGAAGGTGTTCGCCAGCAACAGATCCGCCCCGAGGGACCGTAAGTCCCATACGGCCACGCCCCGCACCGCGGCGTTCGTGGCCACGGGCGCAAAGCAGGGCGTGCGGATGGGACCATGAGGGGTGTACAGAATCCCCGCCCGCGCCGCGCCGTCCCGCGCGAGGATCTCGAACCGAAACGGTTGGGCTCGGACGACCTGCACACCGCGCAGGAGTATACCGCGTATAATGGCGGGCGGGGAGCGTAACCGAAGGAGGGTTCCATGGCGGAGGAGGAACGCAAGCCCCGGACTCCACCCCAGGACGACGAGGCCGCAGCCCGCCGCCGGCAGCTCATCGAGGAGGCGAAGGCCCGGTGGGCGGCCAAGAAGGCCGCCGCGGAGGGAGCTGCAGCCCCGGGCAAGCCCCAGACGGAGCCGGGCCGGGAGGAGCGCGCCCCGGCCAGGGCCCGGCCGGAGGCGGCTCGGGCTCCGCGGGCGCAGCCGGCCGCGGCTCCTGCGGTAGAGGTGTTCGTGGCGAGCCAGAACCCGGGGGCCTCCCCCCTCTCGCCGCCGCAGAACCCCGTGCTGCGGGCCTTCGGTACCGTCAACCAGGCCATCGAGATCGAGGCGGACCCCAGCGAGGAGCAGAACCTCCGGAAGCTCCTGGGAGGCCTCGGCGCCTACCAGAACCCGCTCCGGCAAAACCGTTTCCAGCTGGACTACCGGTACTGGAGGGAGGCGAAAAGGCGGCTCGAGGCCGCGGGCTACCGGATCGAGCAGCGGGACTTCATGGGCCGCCCCCTGGACGAGTGGGACCCCCTGACCCGCGGGTGGGTGCGGGCGCGCCTGGAGTAGCTACAGGATCAGCATGGCATCCCCGAAGCTCCCGAACCGGTATCCCTCCACCAGGGCCTTCCGGTAGGCCTCCAGCACCCGCTCCCGTCCCGCGAACGCGCTCACGAGCACGAGGGGCGTGCTCCGGGGAAGGTGAAAGTTCGTGATGAGGGCGTCCACCGCCCGGAACCGGTAACCGGGATAGATGTAGAGGTCCGTCCACCCGCCTCCGGCCCGAACCGTGCCGTCCGACTGCGCGGCGGTCTCCAGGGCCCGCACCACCGTGGTGCCCACCGCCACCACCCGGCTCCTCCGGGCCTTCGCCTCGCGGATGGCTTCCGCGGTCCCGGGCGGGATCTCGTAGGGCTCTGCCTCCATGCGGTGCCGGGTCGGGTCTTCCGCGGTGATGAGCCGGAAGGTTCCGGGACCCACGTGGAGGGTCAAGAACACGTGGGGGATCCCGCGGGCGGAGAGGCGTTCCAAGAGCTCCCGGGTGAAGTGCAGACCCGCGGTAGGCGCGGCGAGGGCCCCCGGGGACCGGGCATAGACCGTCTGGTACGCCTCCGGATCCCGGGGCTGCTCCCGGATGTAGGGGGGAAGCGGCACCTCCCCCCACCTCTGGATGGCCTCTACGGGGGAGACGTCTCCTTCCAGGGCAACCCGCCAGCTGCCTCCCTCCCCCCGCTCCAGGAGCTCCGCCCGAAGGTGTCCTTCCGCGAGGACCACCCGGGTTCCCCTCCGGACCCGGCGGGCCCGCACCAGGGCCTGCCATGTACCTTCCGTTTCTTGCCACACCAGAAGGATCTCCACCCGCCCGCCCGTGCCTTCCTTGTGGCCCCGCAGGCGGGCTGGGATCACCCGGGTGTCGTTGAGCACCAGGAGGTCCCCCGGGGCCAGGAGTTCCGGGAGGTCCCGGAAGATCCGGTGCGCGAGGGTCCCGGTGCGCCGGTCCAGCACCAGAAGGCGCGCCGCGTCCCGGGGCTCCGCGGGCTGCTGGGCGATCCGGTCGGGGGGGAGCTCGTACTCGAAGTCGCTCAGGTGCATCCCCTCAGCGCGGCAGGAGCTCCACGCCCCGGTAGTAGTACCGGAGGATGCGGTCGAAGGAGGCACCCGCCAGGGCCATCCCCCGGGCCCCCCACTGGGAGAGGCCAACCCCGTGTCCCCACCCGCTCCCCTCGAAGACGGCGTTCTGGCCTTCCACCCGCACCGCGAACCGGGTGCTGAGCAGGACGTTGGGACCCAGGAGGGACCGGAGGCGGGTTCCCGCCAGCTCGATGGACTCGGAGCCCGAGACGATCCGGAGCAGGAAGGCCCGGCCGGATTCCGTGACGCGCAGGATCTCGATCCCCGTGATCCCCTGCACCGGGACGCCGCCCGCCCGCAGCCGGTCCTCCAGGTACCCGAGGGGCACCACCACCGTCCACCGCTGGTAAGGACTTTGCGCCACGTACGGATCCTCCACGCTGCGCAGGTAAGGGTAGGCCACGCCCCAAACGTGCTCGCTCGCCTCCGTCTGCCCGCCGGAGTCCGCGTGGTAAACCGCGTGGATGGGTTTCCCTCCGTGGAAGAGGAGGACCCCCCGGGTGGCGTCCACCGCGGCGTTCGTACGGGGATCCTCGAAGGTGGCTCCGCCGTAGAGCTGCACCTCCGTGGTGTCCCGCACATCGTACCCTTCCCGCCGGAAGCGCCCCAGGCTCGCGAAGGCCAGGGTCCGGGCCGCCACCGCCTGGGCCTTCAGGGCCTCCGAAGGCCAAGCGGGGTCCACCTCCAGCCGGAGCACCCCGTAGAGATAGCTCTCCAGGTCGAGCTCGTTCACCACCACCAGCCCCCGATCCGTCCGGCGGAGCTCCACCACTCCCCGGTAGGCCCGCTGCCGTTCCACCAGCCGGACGGGGACTCCCGTCTGGGCCCTCACCCGGAGGACGTCCCCGTACGTGCGGCCCGCCCCCTCGATCCCTCCGGGCACCGCCCGGAAGGTCCAGGGGCCGGGCGCGAGGTAATCCACCCGGTCCATCTGCACGTCCAGCACCTCGAGCACCGCCTCCGCGGCCAGGGTTGCTTGTGCCTGCCCCAGGAGGATTCCCACCCGGATCAGGGTTTGGGATTGGACAGGGAGGGAGGGTGGCGCGGCCACCAGCAGGAGACCGCCGACGAGGATCATCAAACGCCCGGGAGGCATTCGCACAGGCCGTGCCAACAGGAGTCCCCTCAGCGACGGGCCCAGAAGAGGAGGTTCAGGAGGAGCGTCAGGATCAGGCTCACCAGGAGACTCGTGACGAGGGGGAAGTAAAACGTGAAGCCATCCCGCTGGATGAGGATGTCGCCCGGAAGGCGCGGGAGAACCAGCCGGGGCAGGAGCGTCAAAGCAAGTCCCACCGCCACCAGCACGAGACCGAAGACCACCAGCAGCCGGCCCAGCTCCGTCATCCCGGGGAGGATTATAGCGGATTCACGCGGGGGCCGGTGATCGCCGGCGAAAGGACCGAGCCCCGAGTCCCAAGGAGGGAGCAGGCGGGAAGGGGACGGGCCTTCCCAGGTGGTAGCCCTGCGCGCAGTCCACCCCGAGCGCCCGCACCACCCGAAGGGTCTCCTCGTCCTCCACGCACTCCGCCATCACTAGACACCTCAGCCCGTGCCCCATCTCCACCACGGCACGGACCAGGTAGCGATCCCGCGGGTCCGTCCGCAGGTTCCGGACGAAGCTCCCGTCCACCTTCAAGGCATCCACCTCTAAGGAGCGCAGGTGGGCGATGGAGGAATAGCCCACGCCGAAGTCGTCCAAGGCCACGCCGCACCCCTCCTGCTGGAGGGCCCGGATCCACCGCACGGCCTGGGCAAGGTCGGACACCACGGTGGTCTCCGTGATCTCCACCACGAGCCGCCTCGCCTGCCGCGGGTGCGCTCTTAGCAACCGGACCGCCTGCTGCAACGCCCCTTCCTCCGCCAGGGTTCGGGCGGAGAAGTTCACGTGGAGCCGGGCGGGGAACCGCTTCAACCACTCCACCGCCTGCCGCAGTACCCACAGATCCATCTCCGCCACCAGGCCCGTGCGCTCCGCCGCGGGCAGGAACTCCCCCGGCAGGATCACCTCCTGCGCCTCCACCAAGCGCAGGAGCAGTTCCCACCGGTCCACTCGGCCCGTCCGGAGGTCCCGGATGGGCTGGCCCACCAGGAGGAACCCACCGCGATCCAGGGCCCTGCGCAGGCGATCCTCCCAGCGGTCCACGGCTTTGAGATCGGCCGCGGGACGGGCGAGCCGGACCCCACCCCGGAGCTTGGACTCGTGCAAGGCGGCTTCCGCGGCAGCCAGGAGGGTCTCCCCCTCGGCCCTCCGGCCGGATACCGCCACCCCGCAGCTCACGGAGATCTGCACGCCACGGCCTTCCACCGGGAGGGGAGCGCCGCGCAACCTCCGCACCAGCCGCTCCGCCGCTTGCCGGGCCTGCCGGGCCCCCACGGGGAAGAGCAGGACCCCGAACTCGTCCCCACCCACCCGCGCGAGGAGGTCGCCCGCCCGCAGGGACTCGCGGAGGAGGCGGGCCACGGCCTGGAGCACCTGATCCGCAGCCCGTTGCCCGATCCGCTCGTTCACCTCCTGGAAGTGATCCAGGTCCAGGAGGATCACCGCACATCCCACCCGTGAACCCGCCTTGGCCAGCACCCGGTCCAGCTCCTCCCGGAATCGCCTCCGGTTCAGCAGTCCCGTCAGGGGATCGTGCCCCCACAGGAAGGCCAGCTGCTCCTCCAGGGCCTTGCGACGGGTGATGTCCACCACGCTGCCCTCGTAGTACGCGGGACGTCCCCCGGGGCCCAGCACGACCTGGGCTGAACCCAGAACCCAGATGCGTCCTCCGTCGGCCCGCACCCACTGGACCTCAAACCCTTCCACCCTGCCGTGCCGACGCAAAGCCTCCTGCCACCGCCGGTAATCCCGGGGGTTCGCGTAGGCGGTCCGGACGTCCCAGGCCGTGAGGGCCTCCGTTGAGGGATGGCCTAGGATCTCCGCAAACGCCCGGTTCGCCCGCAGCAGCCGACCCTCCTGGGTGGAACGGTACAGACCCACGGGCACCCGCTCGAAGAGATCCCGGAAGGCCTGGTACTCCAGGATCCGCTCCACAGCCACGGCCACCACCCGGCCCCACAACTCCGCGGCGCGGAGGTGGGAGGGCTTGAGTTCCCTTCGGGAACGGAAGTCCACCGCCAAGGTCCCGGTGACCTGCCCGCCCGCGGCCAAGGGGATCAGGAGCACGGAGCGGACCCCGGCTTCCCAGGCCTCCGGAGATCTCCGGAAGGGAAGGGCTGGATCGCCCAGATCCTCCACGAAGCACGGGGCGTCCTGGTGCGCGGCCCAGGCCACGCAGCTGTCCTCAGGGGGATCCAGGGAAACGCTGGTCCGGTACGGGCACGCCCCGTCCTCCCAGACCTCCGCCACGTGCTGGAGGAAGGTCCGGGAAGGATCCGCGACGAACAGGTGCATCCCGTCCGGATCCAGGAGGCGCTGGAAAGAGGGTCGAACCGCCTCCAGGAGCGCCTCCCAGGACTTCGCCTCCAGGAGCCTCCGGGCCATCCCCGCGGTCTCCTCCAGCTCCTCCTCCACCGCCTGCCGCTCCATGGCCACCCCCAGCAGACGGCTCGTGAGCATCAGGGCGGAGATCTCCTCCTGGCTCCACGTCCGGGGCCGGCGGCACTCGTCAAAGCCCAGAAATCCCCACCACCGGCCCTCCGCGAAGATGGGCACGGCCACGATGGAGACGATCTCCTGAGGCTCCAGGACCGCCCGCTCCGCGGGCGGGAAGTCCCGCACGAGGCCGAAAACCGGCTCGCCCCGGGACATCCGCTCCACCCACCTCGCAAATCCCCCCTCGATCCACGGGAAGTCCTGGAGATCCGGGTTCGCGATCTGCGGGGGGATACCGGGCGCCGCCCACTCGTATCGCTGGCTCGTGCGCAGCTCCCCACGCGGGCCCGGGTGGTTCTCGAACACGTAAACCCGGCTGACCCCCGTGGCCTCGCCGAGCACCGCCAGCACCTCGCCGACGGCCCGATTCCACGGCCGGTACAGGAGCAGCCGCTCCGCCACCCGCACCGCCGCGCGGAGGATCTCCTCCGCGCGGGCGCTCTGTCTCATCCCGAGCGGATGCTAGTAAGCAAACGCCATGCCATTCCCAGGGGTCGGCCCGCACGGATCCCCCGTGACGCCCGCGAACTCCACCCGGTTCCCGCCGCCACTCTTGGCCCGGTACAGGGCCTCATCCGCCCGGCTCAGGAGTTCCTGAGCCGTCCCCCCGTCCCCGGGAAACCGGGCGGCTCCCACGCTCAGGGTGATCCGCCTTGCGGACTCCCCGTCGGCCAGGCGGAGGGAAGCCACCGCGTTCCGGATCCGCTCCAGGACCTGGAGGGCATCCTGCGGGGCGATGTCCACGAGCACCACCGCGAACTCATCGCCCCCGTAGCGGGCCACGAGGTCGCCCCTGCGCACGCTTGCCCGCATGGCCGCGGCCGCCAGCCGGAGCACGTGGTCCCCGGCCAGGTGCCCGTGCGTGTCGTTGTACTGCTTGAAGCCGTCCAGGTCCATCATGGCCACCACCAGGGACTTCCCACTCCTCCGGGCGCGCTCCACCTCCAGGGTCAGCTGCTCCTCGAGGTACCGCCGGTTGAAGGCGTCCGTGAGGGGATCCCGGAGGGCCATCTCCGCCAGGCGCTGGTTCGCCTCCCGCAATTGCTCGGTGAGCCCCCGTACTTCCAGACGCCGGGCCCGCACCCGCTCGGAGACCATGGCAAGGATCCACGCGGAGACCCCCACGTTGAGCACCGGGAGGAGCTCCCGCACCCCCGTGGTTCCGGGCAGGTGGATCGCCCACGCCAGGTACATCCCGCCCATCGCCGCCGTGAGCCCCAACGCCGGGAGAAAGCGCACGTACCCCGAGGCCATGGCGAGGGCCGCCAGCCACCCGTGGATGAGGAGCCACCGGGCCGCGGGAGCGAGGAGCATCTGGAGGTTGAGGAGGACGATGGTGAAGGCGAGGGGGACGTACACCCAGTGCCGATCCCAGGGAAAGAGGACTCGGTGGAGGCCCGTGCGGGCCAGGCCGTAGAGGGCCGCAATCCCCCCACCTCCCAACCCCGCCACGCCCACCAAGGCGAGATCCGAGAAGGAGGCCAAACCTACGTGCCGGATCAGGAGGAGGATTACGAAGCCCGAGAGGTGCCCGATCCCCGAGAGGGCGATCTGCCGGGCCTGGATCGAGCGGCGCCGCCTCTCCTCATCCTGCTCCACCCGCGTTTCCATGGCATCGCTCTCTGGACCCAGCAAGCAAGGAATGTGCCACAGGATCCCGGATGGAAAAGGGTTGCTGGGAGAAGGGGCCTAGACCCCCAGATAGCGCTGCCGCACGTCCTGCGCCTCCCGGAGCTCCGCCGGGGTCCCCTGGAAGACGATGGTCCCCTTGCTCATGACGTACACGGCGTCCGCCACCCGGAGGGCGAGGGGGAGGTTCTGCTCCACGAGCAGGATGGACAGCCCCTCCGCCTTCAGAGCCTGCAGGGTATGCCCCAGTTCCTGCGCGAGCTTGGGGGCCAGACCTTCCGAGGGCTCGTCCAGGAGGAGGAGGAGGGGGTTGGTCATCAGGGCCCGGCCGATGGCCAGCATCTGCTGCTCGCCTCCACTGAGCCGGTTCCCCCGATGGAACCTCCGTTCCCACAGGGAGGGGAACAACCGGTAGATCCGTTCCAGGGTCCACCCGCTCCTCGTTCCCTCCCGCGCGGCCACCCGCAGGTTCTCCTCCACCGTGAGGGAAGGAAAGATCCGCCGCCCCTGGGGGACAAGCCCGATGCCCTTTTGGGCGATCTCGTGGGAGGGCTTGTGGGTGATGTCCTCTCCCCGGAACCGGATCCGTCCCCTCCGGGGAGGGTTGAACCCGATGACGCTCCGGATGAGGGTGGTCTTGCCCACGCCGTTGCGTCCCAGCACCGCCACCGTCTGTCCCTCGGCCACCCTCAGACTCACCCCCTGGAGGACGTAGCTCTCCCCGTAGTACGTGTGGATCTCCTCCACCTCCAGCACTGCTACACTTCCTCCTCTCCCAGGTAGATGGCCTGGACCTCCGGGTTCCGCCGGATCTCCTCCACGGTGCCCTCCGCGAGGATCCTCCCGAGGTGCATGACCGTGATGCGCTGGGCGACGGCGAACGCCACGTCCATGTCGTGCTCGATGAGCAGCACGGTGATGGCAGGATCCAGGGCCTGCAGCAGCTCCACCACCCGCTGGGTCTCCGCGGGCGACAGGCCCGCGGTGGGTTCGTCCAGCAGGAGCAGCCGGGGATTCCCGGCCAGGGCCAGCACGATCTCCAGCTCCCGCTGTTCCCCGTAGGAGAGGCTTGCCGCCGGCCAGTCCCGCTTCTCCCAGAGCCCGAAGGTCTCCAGCAGCTCCTGGGCCTTGGCCCACGTCTCCCGATGCGAACGGGTGGGCCGGAACGGGTCGTACTGCTCGCGCCGCAGGCCCCACAGTGCCAGGAGCACGTTCTCCAGGACGGTGAGGCTCAAGAAGACGTTCGTCACCTGGTACGTGCGTCCGATCCCCAGGGCCGTCCGCCGATGCGCGGGGAGATGCGTGACCTCCCTCCCGTGCCACCAGATCCGGCCATGGGTGGGGCGGACCTCCCCGCTCAGGAGGTGGAAGAGGGTGGTCTTGCCCGCCCCGTTCGGGCCGATGATGACCCGGCGCTCCCCCTCCTCCACCCGCAGGTTCACCCCGTCCACCGCGCGCAGTCCACCGTATGCCTTGGAGAGGCCCTCCGTGCGGAGGACGATTCCCGCCACGCCGCCCGGCCTCCTAGCTCCCCTTCTCCCCCACCGCGGGCGCCCGTTTCCACGCCTCCCGGGGTCTTTGCATCCGCCTCGCCCACGCCGCGGCCAGCGGAGGATACAGACCCGCCGGCGCATAGCGCACCACGAGGACGTACCCGATGCCCAACAGGGCGGCCCAGTATTCCGTGTAGCCGCTGATCCAGTGCTTCACGAGGGTCACCACGAAAGCTCCCAGGGCCGGCCCCAGGAACGTCCCGGGTCCCCCCACGAGGACCATCACGAGCCCTTCTGCGGAGGTGAGGATGTGCAGCTCCGTGGGGCCCACGAACCCGTTGTGGTAGGCGAGGAGGGCCCCTGCCAAGCCCGCCATCATGCCGCTGCCCACGAGCGCGAGGAACTTGTGGAGCTGCGTGTTGTATCCCAGGGTCCGCATCCGGTTCTCGTTTTCCCGGATCCCCTGGAGCACGAGCCCGAAGCTGGATTGCCCCACCCGGCGCAGGAGAATCAGGCAACCCAGGAACACCAGGAGAAGGAGATAGTACTCGGAGGTGCCCCCGAGGGACGGGAGGACCTCTCCCAGGCGTGGCACGCCCGTAAGCCCGTCGTCCCCGCCCGTGAAGGAGCGCCACTTCACCGCCCCTCCCCAAAGCATCATGGAGATGGCGAGGAAGGCCATGAGGGACACGATTCCGCGGGTGCGGAGGACGGCGGGAGCGATCACGGTCGCCAGGATCCCCGCCGCCAGCATCCCGCTGAGGGTGCCGAGAAGCATATTCTGTATCCCGAGCCGCGCCCCCAGGAGCCCCGCGGTGTACGCGCCCATCCCCCAGAACGCCGCGTGCCCCAGGGACTCGATCCCCGCATACCCGTAGAGGAGATCCAGGCTCATGGCGAAGATGGCGTAGAGGAAGGTGAGGCTCAGGAGGGTCCGCTGGTACTCGGAGAGGACCCACGGCAAGAGCAAGAAGAGCACAACTCCCCCCAGCTGCAGAAGGCGCGGAGGAGCGTTCCGAACCATACCCTGGTTCCTACCGCTCCACGAGCCCGCCCGGCCGCAGCATGAGGGCGGCCACCATCACCGCGAACAGGCTGAAGGTGGAGATCTCCGGCCAGTTCCCCGTGAGCACCGTCTCCAGCACGCCCACCAGGAGCGCCCCGAGATACGTCCCCGCCACACTCCCCACCCCTCCCACCACCACCACCACGAGGGCAGCCACCAGCATCTCCACATCCATCCCGGGGCCCACTCCCGTGATGATCCCTCCCACCACACCTCCCAGGCCCGCAAGCCCTGAGGCGATCCCGAACACCCACCGCTTGATCCGCACCACGTCAATCCCGAGCCCTCGTGCCATCTCCTCGTCGTCCACCGCGGCCCGGACCAGGGCCCCCCAGTGGGTCCGCTCCACCACCCACCAGAGGATCCCCGCGATCGCCCCGCCCAGCCCCACCAGGACCAGCCGGTACGCGGGGACGACCGCCCCGCCGAGCGTCACCGCACCCTGCGCCCACCTCGGCGCCGCCACCAGGGTGGGAATCCCCCCCCACACGAACCGGAAGAGGTCCATGGCCACGAACAGCACCCCCACCGTGAGCAGCACCTGGGCCAGAAGTGTCCGGGCCCAGGGCCGCCGAAGGAGCTCGAAGATCGCAAAGCCTCCTGCGGTGCTGGCCAGGATCCCGCACATCGCCCCCGCCCCCCAGCTCCCCGTGGCCCGGGCCACGCTCACCGCCAGGTACCCGCCCAGAAGGTAGAGGGAGCCGTGCGCGAGGTTGGCGATGCGCAGCACGCCGATCCCCACGCTCAGCCCCACCGCCACCAGGAAGAGGACGCTGCCGTAGACGAGCCCGTTCAGCGCCTGTAGCCCGTAGGCGGAGATCACCGCCTCCACCACTGCCACACGTCCACCTGCGCCACCTGCCCGATCCGATCAATGGGGACGTTCAGCAGCTGGCCCTCGCGGCGCTCCACCCGCACCACGTACAGGTCGAAGATCCGCTGGTTGTACCGGTCCAGGCGGAGGGGACCCGCGGGCGTGACGATCTTGGGAGCCTCCCGGCGCATGGCCCGGGCGAGCTCCTCCCTGCGGCTCGTGTCCCCCCGCATGGCCTGCAGGCCCGCGAGGATGAGCTTCCCGGCCGTGTATCCGCTCTCCTCATAGGAGAAGGGCAGCCGCCCGTACCGCTGCCGGAAGGCCTGCACGAACCTCCGGCTCTCCGGGGTCTCCAGGACCGGCGTGTACGGGGTGACGGTGATGACCCCCAGTGCGGAGTCCCCCGCCTCGCTCACGTACGCCTCATCGGACATGGGCCTCCCGCCGTACAGGGGAAGCCGGGCCTTCCATCCGAAGGCGTCGTACTGCTTCAGGAACCGGATGGCATCCACTCCGGCAAACCACGCGTACACCGCGTCCGCCCCCTCCATGTTCGCGGGCGTGAGGAAGGGCGCGAAGTCCACGGTGCCCACCCGCACGAAGATCTTCCGGAGGACGCGGCCGCCTGCGGCCCGCACGCCCGCCTCGAACGCCCCGATCCCGTCGTGCCCCGCCGCCACGTCGAAGCCGATGGCCACGAGGTTCCGGTGCCCGCGCTTGTTCACCACCCACCGCCCGAGGGGGAAGCTATTCTGGTCGCTGGTGTCCACGAGCCGGAACATCCGGGGCGTTGCCCGCTCCGGGGTCATCAGAAGCCGGGTGGTGGGCACCGGGATGACCCAGATGACGTCCCGCGTGCGCAGGTAGTCCGCCAAAGCGAGCGCCACGTGACTCCACACCGGCCCCACGAGGAAATCCACCTGCCGCTCCTCCACCAGGCGCCGGACCTTGCTCAGCGCCACCGTGGGGCTCCCTTCATCGTCCTCCCGGAAGAGCTCGAAGCTCCTTCCCGCTACCCGGCCTCCGACTTCCTCCAGGGCGAGCCGCAGCCCGTCCTCCACCCCCCGGGACTGGACGGGCTGGCTCGCATAGGTCAAGGGAAGCCCGATGCGGATGGGAGCCGGCTGAGGAAGTCCCGGCAAGCTCAGGAAGAGGAGCATGGAGAGGAGGAGGACCCCTATCCCTCCCATGCGCAGGACTCGCATGTCCTCACCCCCTTCTCCAGAATCCATACTTCCCCAGCGGAATCCGCCGGGGAGGTGCTTCATAGCGCCACGATCTACCATACCACGCCCACGGAACCCCAGCCAGCAGCCCCGGGAGCTGCCCCCCCACCACCGTATCTACTGCCGGGCCACCATCGCCCGGCACTGCCGGGCGGATCCCGCGAAAGGAGCGGCGGCCATAGTGACCCGGATCTCCATCTGCACGTGGGCTCCACGCTGGGCTTCCGGGAACCCCCGTTGGGCTCGCCCCACACTAGGATGAGCTCCGTCCCTGGCTGGCTGTAGGGCTCCTCCACAGTGGCCAAGGAGACCGCCACGGTCTCCTTGTGAGGTGTACCCGGGCCACCTGCCGAACCCCACCACCTCCCCCGGCGGTTTAACACGGCATCATAGTGCCACATGGCGTACTGGGCCGCGGGCATATCGATGAACTTCGCCCGCTGGCCCAGGGGCTTCGGCCCTGGCTGCGCCGCGCGGACGGTCGCTCCCTCGCCCGCCTACCTTCCCGCCTCAGAAGGCCGGACGCGGCCACGGCCGAAACGCACCGACCCACGCGGCCTTGGAATCCGGGCCCGACCGGATCGACGGGGGCGCCGGATCCGCAGGACATCCGGTGATCTTACTTTATCTCCTCGCGGGATTGTGGACGTCGCCCCTGGTAGAGGTCAAAATCTCCGAGTGGGCAAGGGATGCCCGCAGCCTGAAAACCTTCCCGGACGAGTACCCGGATATGACGGACGGCGGCCCCTTGACGTGCACCGGCGGGCAGATCCTGCCCCTCACCCGCCGGGTTCCGGCAGTGCCCCGGTGGGCCGTGCGCTGAAGGATCTGTCCAGGACCCGATGAAAGCCCGCGTCATGGCAGGATCACCCCTCGGTTCCTTGCCGGTAGGCGGAGGGCCGGGTCCGGGATGGACCACCCTGAACGGCTCTAGCCTGTCCTGTTTCGCATTCGTGTTGACAGTACAGGAGGGCCATGTGACGAATCCTTCCCGCTGGAAACCAACCCCTTCCGGGTTGACGGGGAGGACCGCCCATGACCCTCGCCGACAGTGTACACGCCTTCCGGCTCCGTGTGATCGCCCGGGCCCAGGCCCTGAGGAACGTCAGCCAGGCCGCTCGAGGAGTTCGGGATCTCCCGCACGCTGTTCTACCGCTGGCGCCGTCGCTACCTGGCCTACGGGCCGGATGGTTTGCATCCCCGCCGTCAGGGTCCCAGGCGGGGTCGGCCACCCACCCTGACCGCGCAGGAGGAGCGCGCCATCCTGGCGCTCGCCCTCGCCTGGCCGACATGGGGGCCGGCCCGATTGGCCGACATGTGGCGCGACCGGAGCAGGGCGGGCTGCGGGTGGCCCCGACGACGATCTACCGCCTGCTGCGCCTGCTGTGGGCTGCAAACCCGCTGGGAACGCCTGGCCGTGCTCGAGATCCACAGTGCCCAGAGTGTGGGGTTGTTGACCGACCGGACCCGTCGCTCAAGTGGCGCATCAGGCCCGGCACATCGCGGCGCGCCGTCCCGGCGAAGTGGTCTGTGTCGATACGTTCTACATCGGCAAGCTCAAGGGGGTCGGCAAAGTCTGGCAGTACACCGCCTGCGATGCGGCATGCTCGTATGCCATCGCCGAGGTGTCGACCGAGTTCTCGGCCCGGGCGGCAGCCCGCTTCCTGACCAGGCGAGTCGAGCCGACCTATCGGGGCGCGGGCTGGGTCATAGAGCGGGTCCTGACCGATCAGGGCAGCGAGTACCGGGGGGCGTTCGATCAGGCCTGTCGGGCGCTGGGGATCCAGCACACGCGGACCCAACCCCGCCATGCCTGGACCAACGGCTTCGTCGAGCGCCTGCAAGGCACCATCCTGAGCGAGCTGTGGCGCCTGGAGTTCCGCCGGCGCTTCTTTACCCGCGTGGCGACCATGCAGGACGCTCTGGATCGCTACCTGACGTTCTACAATCACCACCGTCCCCACCTGGGGTATCGGACCCGAGGTCGTACCCCTGGCGAGCTCTTCATGCACCACAAGGAGGTCTCCTCATGAGTAAGGTGTCAACACCCTTCCGGAACTTGACAGCCTAGACCTTCAGGTACCCTTCCCCAAATCCTCAGGAGCCGGAAGTACCCTGAGCAGACTCTTGCTCATCTCGACCCTACCAAAGTATTTTCCGATGCGCTCCAATGCCAGCTCGTGCTCTTTCACATCGAGAGCACCACAGCAATCGCCCACCACCGTAACCACATATCCAAGGTCCACGGCGCTACGCACCGTACTCTCCACGCATACATCTGTAGTGACCCCTGCGATGACCAGCGAAGTAATTTCTTGACTTCGCAGTACAAGATCCAGGTCCGTTCCGCAGAACGCGCTGAATCTGTGCTTCGTGACCACCAACTCCCCTCTACCCGGCCCGATCCGGTAAAATTCCGCTCCCCACGACCCTGCTCGACAGATCTCCGGCACCACCTCTCTGCCTAGACCTCTGAGCCTTTCCCGCCATCCCGCCGCATCCGTCCAAGGGCTGTGCTCGGTGCGAACGAAGAGAACTGGAAGTCCGCCCACACGCCAAGCCTTCAGAAATCGCTCCAGTCGCGCCACTGCCTCCTGGATGGCTCTCACCGAGAAGCCCGCACGCCCGAAGGCCCCTCCCTCATGACAATAATCGTTCTGCACATCCACCACCACCAGTATTCTCCGTGCATCTCTCACACTCACTACCTCTCTTCTCGAATTGCTCACCTTCTCCACCACTGCCACACATCTACTTGTGCAATCCGTCCAAGCCGATCTATCGGCACATTGACCAGCCGTCCTTCTCGCCGTTCCACCTGCAATACGTAGATATCAAAGATCCTTTGGTTCCAGCGATCGAAGCGTAGGGGGCCCACCGGTGTAAGCACTTTCTGCGCTGCTCGCCTCATCGCGCGTGCCAGTTCTTCCGGGGAACTCGTGTCGCCTCGCATGGCCTGCAAGCCCGCAAGAATCAGCTTCCCCGCCGTATAGCCGTATTCGCTGTACCGGTAAGGAACCTGCCGAAACTTTCGCTGATACAGCTCCACAAACTTCCGGTTCTGCGGTGTATCCACCACCGAGGTGTAATGTGCTAAACTGATCACCCCGACCGCTGATTCCCCGATCTCACCGAGGTATGGGTCGTCCACCAGAGGGTTGCATCCTTGGAGGGGGATACGGCTTTTCCATCCAAGCTCCGCATATTGCTGGACAAATCGCACCGCATCAATCCCCGCAAAACACGCGTACACCGCTTCTGCTCCGCTCAGGTTGGCGGCCGTCAGGAACGGCGCAAAGTTCACGGTACCGATCCGGACAAAAACCTTCCGGAGCACCTGACCTCCGGCAGCCCGGACTCCCGCTTCAAACGCTCCCACAGAGTCGTGTCCGAACGCTACATCGGTTCCGAAGACCACGATGTTTTTGTGCCCCCGACTTCGTACCATCCACCGGCCATGGGGAAAGCCGCTCTGGTCCGTAGTTTCCACCACCCGAAACATCCGCGGGGTTGCCCGCTCGGGAGTCATTAGGAGCCGTGTGGCTGCCACCGGGATCACCCAGATCACATCCCGTGCCTTCAGGTAATCCAGGAGGGCCAACGCTTCATGGCTCCAGACCGGGCCGACGATGAACTCCACTCGCCGTTCCTCTACAAGCCTCCGGGCCTTCGTTAGGGCCACGGTGGGATTGACCTCCGTGTCCTCCCGGAGGAGCTCGATTCTCCGCCCCGCCACCTGGCCTCCCTCCTCTTCCACCGCCAGCTGCAACCCCCTGGTCCGTCCCAATGGCCTGGAACGGCGATGGCCCCGTATAACTCAGCAGGAGGCCAACGCGAACCGGTCGCTCCTGTCCTGCTCCCGGAACCCCTAACGCAAGAACCACGAGCCCGATTAGCGACAGGTAGGCATTCCTTCGAAATCGCATCGCCCTTTATACCCCCTCTTTCTTTTCTTTCGACCTTCACCCTCCCCGGGGAAACTCCCCTCCTGACACGTACAGACCCAGGAGGTTCCCTCTCGTTACTGGCAACAGGAGGTAGCTCGGAAAGTGGGCATTATGCTGGATAACGATACGGCTAGGCCGCTGCCTACGCAGGCTTCCCGCCCCGATGAGCTCGAGTGGATTGCTGGGTGGTTCCTCTACTCCCGCAATCCTCAGCACCAGCCGCTCTCCGGGCCGCACGAGTATCCCCGTGGGCCGAACATTGATCCAGAATTCGTGGATCTCCCCTGGAGTCAGCGGAACCATCCGGTCGTGCCGATGCCGGATCTCCCAAATCGTGGAGTTCTCCCAATCCACCTCCCGATGGCTGCCACGGAGCCACCCTCTCGTCAACAACCTGCGTTCTCCATTCCTATCCTCGTGGTACAAGGAGACGACCCAAAACACGTCCGTGTCTGTACTGCTGGCGTAAAGCTTTAGAATGATGGGTCCCAGCACCTCTGTGGACTCCACCATGGGCGGGGTCCGAAACTCCACACTCCCGCGGTACCATGGAGAGTCTTCATATGCCGAACTCCCTCCATCCTCCGCCGGCTCCCGATCCAGGAGCAGGCCTCCCTCATGCAGGAAAAGGGGAACCCACCGCGTTCCCGGCACCGGCCAGTCGGTGGTCTCCTTCCACTCGCCTGTCCCCATCACAAAGAGACGGACCGGAGGTTCCTCCAGAATTCCTGTTGGAATCCCCTTCATCCAGTAATCAAACCACCGCAGGGCCTCAAACTGCAGCTGGTAGAGGGGGCGGTCCAGGTAGACCGGTGGGCCAATGATCAGCTTCTTCGGTGCGGTAATCCGCTTCCAAGCCCGGAAGGCCCCTGGGAGGTGCAACCCATAGATCCCCCAGTCCCCTCCTAGGTAGGCTGGGATGTGGATTCGCTCCAAATCCACTGTGCGCTCACGCCAGTACTCATCGTAGAAAGGATGGAGAAGGACATCCACCAAGAACGGGTGCATGCCGGTCTCCGGATCCGCCAGGGCCCGCTGGAGCTCCGGGATGGCCGCAAGGTCCTCATCCTGCTTGAGTTCTGTGATCCTCTGCGCGAGCATCTGTTCATCGAAGGTCCGCCTGCTCACCAGCTCTGGCTGGCACCGGCTATACGTCAAGGAGGTCTGGCTCCAGCCCACCAGCCACTGCCAGGCCAGAAGACCCCCTCGATACACAAAGTCCCTGTAGAAGTCCGTGGCAGCCCAAGGACAGAACAAACACCGCAGCTCCTCCGTGCCTTTGGCGGCTGCGAAGAGCTGAATCCAGGCAAAGTAGGAGACGCCGAACATGGCCACCTGGCCGGTGCACCAGGGCTGACGAGCGATCCACCGGATTACCTCCAGAACGTCCTCCACCTCCTTGTCGCCCACAAACGTCCACTTGCCTTCGGACCCCCCGTACCCCGCACATTGCAAACCACATGTGCGTATCCCCTCCGCGCAAACAGATACGGGTCACCTGCTTCCAGCGAAGCATTGGTCCGCTCCTGGCCGGGGTGGCGCCATTGAGCGGTGGAAAGGGCCGTGGGACGGATGGGAGCGGTCTGACCCAGTCGGTGGTAGGGGTGGCAGCCCAGGATGGCGGGGAACCGCCCATCCGCATCCGGCCGGAACACGTCGCACAGCAGCCGAACCCCATCCTTCATGGGGACCGCGACATCCCGTTCCACCCGCACTCCGAAAAGCCGCTCCGACGTCACCCAATCTAAGCCACGGATCGTGGGACCGAGCTCACGTGGTTCCATGGTCTTCCCTCCTCTTCCCTAGCACCCGCATTACGGGACGTGCGGGATCACGAGGTACGAGTCGAACCGGCCCCCGCCCCAGACCACGTGCCGGCCCACGTTCACCGTGGCCTCGTGGCGGGCGTACGGGAGGTGGCGGGGGTAGTCCTGGATGTCCCGGCCCTGGATCACCAGGCGCAGCCGGTCCCCCGCTTCAAACCGCGTCCCCGAAGGCCAGATCTCGATCTCCAGGGGCACCACCTCCCCCGGGTGCAACTTCTCTTCCCGGCGGTGCGGGTGCACGGGCTGCCATTCCGTGCTGGCCACGGGATCCACCTCCCGGTGGGAGGCCCGCAGCCAGCCAAGCGCCACGGGACCGTCCTCGTACTGGGCATAGTGGATGAAAGGCACTGTCTGCCCGTCCCGGCGGATCTTCTGGATCCCCACGAACACGTCCATGTCGTCCCCGTCCGGGGTGCTCATCCACACCCGCAGCTTCATGTACCCCACAAGATCCACCCGCTCCCGGAACACGTACTCGAACACCACCCGGCCCAACTCCCGCCGGTGCCGATCGTACCCGCCGCTCGTGGCGAGATAGAAGCGGCTCGCTTCCTCCCCCACCGGCGCCTCCTGCAGGCGGCCCTCCGCCACGTTCAGGTACAGCCGCTGGTACCGGGTCTCCGGAACCGGCCACCCCTCAAAGGACCGCCACACCCCTTCTGTCCCCTGCTCCCGGACGAAGGCCTGGATCCGGGGCCAGTTTTCCACCTCCGTACGCTCGCCCTTCAGGAACCGGTCGAAGAAGGCCGCCTGCCGCTCGAGGCTCTCCCGCCGGTAGTAGTAGGCCCACTTCTTGTGCCCGTGGACTTCCAGCCACTTCGGGTCCGACCGGATGCGCTTGAAGCCCTCCAGGGTTCCCCGGGTATGCAGCCCGTGGTCGCTCCAGCTCGCCACCACGTACGCGGGCACCCGGATGGCCTCCAGGTCCGGAAGCTTCGAGGCCCAGAAGGCGTCGAAGAAGGGATGCTCGAGCTCCTCCGCAAAGAGGTCCTCCACCTGGTGAAGGCCCACACCGATGCGCTGCAGGCTCCAGTAGGGCCGGAACCAGGTCTCCGGGATCCCGCCGTGTCGGGAGACCTCCCGGTAATGGTCCGTAAAGCCTTCCCAGGGGTTGATGGCCGCGAGGTGCGGAGGGTGCAGGGCCGCCACCTTCCACTGGATGCACGCGAGGTAACTTACCCCCGTCATCCCCACCTTCCCGTTGCACCAGCTCTGGTGGGCGATCCACTCGATGACGTCGTAGCAGTCCTGGGCTTCTTCGGGGGAGAGGAAGGTGGCCACCCCTTCCGAGTACCAGGTGCCCCGGGGGTTCACGTTGACCACCGCGTATCCCCGGGGGACCCAATAGGCAGGATCTGGTCCCTCGAAGACCGCATAGGAGGAGACGTCCTCCTCCCGCACCCCCGCGGCCGGGAAGGCCCGCACCAGGTACTGCAGGGTTCCCTCGTGCTTGCCGTAGGGGCTCCATGCCAGCAGGGCGGGGACCGGAGGACCGTCCGGGGGTCGGAAGACGTCCGCGTAGATCCGCACCCCGTCCCGCAGCGGGATGGCCACGTCCCGCTCCACCAGCATCCCCGCCTCCACCCCTCGGCTTGGACGGGGGCCCACGACCCCCACCTCCTCCGGACGGTACAGGGGCGTACGGAACCGGTATGCGAAGGTCTCCGGCATCTCCTCCCCCGTCTCTTCGGGGCGTGTCGTATAGAGGTTCTCCCCCAGGGGCCGGGCTTCCTGCCCCGCGCCATGGGGAAAGGGCCGGGCTAACGGGATGCGACCTCCTGCTCGCGTCCCACCATCCGCACGGAGACGATGCGGGAGATCCCGGGTTCCTCCATGGTGACCCCGTAGAGGACGTCCGCGGCCTCCATGGTGGCCTTGTTGTGGGTGATGATGATGACCTGGCTGCGCTCTGCGAGCTCCCGCAGCAGGGCCGTGAGACGTCGGGTGTTCTCGTCGTCCAGGGCCGCCTCCACCTCGTCGAAGACGCAGAAGGGGCTCGGGTGCACCCGCAGGAGGGCGAAGATGAGGGCGAGGGCCGTCATGGCCCGCTCCCCGCCCGAGAGGGCCCCCAGATCCCGAACCTTCTTGCCGGGCACCTGCACCTGGATCTCGATCCCCTCCTCCCCGTCCTCGTCCACCACCCGCTCCAGGGAGGCGTTCCCTCCCCCGAACAGGCGCCGGAAGCAATCCGCAAGCGCCCCGTTCACCGCTTGGAGGGTTGAGCGGAAGCGCGCGTCCAGGACCCGACCCAGCCGCTCCATCTCCTCCCGCAAAAGCGCCCGGGCCCGCTCGATGTCCTCCACCTGCGCCCGCAGCTTCTCCAGGCGCTCGCGCAGACGCCCGTGTTCCTCCACGGCCCGGAGATTCACCGGTCCCAGGGCTTCCAACTGGGCACGCAGCTCCTCGGCCCGCCGTACGAGCTCCTCGCGTGGAAGCTCCTGGGGAGCGGCCTCCTCCGCGGCCGAGAGCTCTACCCCGAACGCCTCCGCCACCCGCTCCGCCAGAGCTCTGTGCTCAGCCTCCACCTGCGCCCTGCGCAGCGCGATCCGGTGCAAGGCTTCCGTTGAGCCCCGGACCTCCCTCCAGGCCGCCTCGCTCGCGGCCACGAGCGCCTGGACCTCCTCTGAGGCGCGCTCCCGTTCCTGCGCGGCCGCCTGGATCTCTCCCCGCAGCGCCTCCTCCCGCGCCCGCAAGCTCTCGAGGGCCCTCTGGGCCTCTGCCTGCTCCCGGGCCAGGTGATCCGCCTCCTCTGAGAGCGCCGCCCGCTCCGCCTGCACCGCGGCCAAGCGCTCCTCCAGCAGCCTGCGCGTCTGCTCCCCGTCCTCCACCCGGTGATGCAGGGTCTCCCGCAGGGCCTGGAGCTCCACCAGGTTCACGCGGAGCCTCGTGTGCTCCGCCCGGGCGGCTTCCAGGGCCCGCTCCCGCTCGTCCAGGGCCTCCCGGGCCGTCTGGAACGCGGCCCGCACCCGTTCCAGCTCCGCTTCCACGGACGTGAGATCCGCCTCGGCGCGCTCGAGGACACCCGCTCGCGCGTGGGCCTCGGACTCCACGGCTTCGAGTTCCGCCCGGAGTTCGGCCTCCATTGAGCCCCTGCGGGTTCGATCCTCCTCCACCGCCAGCAGCGCGCGGCGCAGCTCCGCCAGCCGGATCTCCCAGGTCCGGAGGGTCTGGGTGATCCCGTGGAGCTCGGCCCGCAGGGCCTCCAGGTGCCGCTCGAGGGATCGCCGACGCTCTTGGAGCTCCTGCCTGCGGGCGTCCAGGATCGCGAGGGTGGCCCGGAGGCTCTCCAGCTCCTGAGCACGCCCCAAGGGATGGTCGGGACTCACCCCTCCGGTGGCGAGCAGCCCCTCCGGGCTCAGGACCTCGCCCGCCAGGGTGACCAGACGACCCGAAACCCCCTGGGCCCGCAGGGCGAGGGCGGCCTCCAGATCCCGGACCACCCAGGTATCCGCCAGGGCCGCGGCCACGAAGGGCGCCACTTGCGGGGGGCAACGCACCAGCTCCGGGGCCGGGATCGCGCCATCCGGTGGGGAAGAGCCGTTCGAGGGGATACGGAGGAGCTCAGGGACGAAAAAGCGCACCCCGCCCGCCCGGTCCTCTAGCCACCGGAGAGCCGCGCGGGCGGATTCCAGGGAGTCCGCGAGGAGCCCGAAGAGGGCGGGACCCAGGGCCGCCTCCACCGCACGCCGGTGCGGGGTCTCCACCTCCAGGAAGTCCACGAGGGCTCCCCGAACCCCCCGAAGCTCCGGGGAGTGGGTCCGCGCCAGCAGGACCTCCCGGGCGCCCTGCTCGTAACCCACCAGACTCGCCTGCGCCTCCTCCAGGTACCGGAGCCGTTCGAGACGGGCCGACCGGTCCAGTTCCACCTCCCGCTCCTCGGCCCGGACCCGCTCCACCTCCGCCTCCACCTGCTGGATCTGCGCCCGGAGGGCTTCCACCCGCTCGCCCAGCGCCTCCATCTGAGCAACGCCTTGGCTTACCTGGGCCTCCAGAGCCTCCTGCTGCGCCTGTAATGCCCGGCCCTCCTCCTGGACGCGCTCCAGGCGCTCCTGGAGGCGATGCCGCTGGGCATGTAAGCCTTGGAGGCGGCTGCGGGCCGCGGCGAGCTGGGCTTGGGTCTGGGCCCGGGCGTGCTCCAGCTCCACGAGGTCCGCCCGCAACCGCTCCACCTCCTCCCGATGGATCCTCACCTCCTCCGCACGCTCCTCCACCCGGGCCCGGGCCTCCGCCTCCGCCTTGGCCGTCGAGGTGACCTCAACCTCCACGGTCGCCCGCTGAGCCTGAAGGGCCTCTATCGTCTCGCGGAGGGCCGCAAGCTCCCCCGCAAGGCGCGTGGCCTCTGCCTCAAGCCGCAATTCCCGCTCTCTCCGGGTCCGGAGCCGCTCGGCCAGGAGCTGGAGGCGGGCCTCGCACGCCCGGGCCGCCTCCACCGCCGAGAGGAGCTCCCGCTGTGCCGCCTCCAAGAGGGCTGCCGCGGCCTCCGTGCGCTGTCGTTTCTCCCGGAGGGCGCAATCCACGGCCTGCGCCCGCTCTTCCGCCTCCGCGTGCCGGCCCCGGACGGCCTCGTGCTGGGCCTCAAGACGCTGGAGCTGAGCGGCCAAGCGCCGGGCCGCCTCCACGTGCAGCAGGAGCTCCACCTCCTTTAGCTCCCGCTCGCACGCCCGATACCGGTTTGCGGCCTCCGCCTGGTCCGCCAGGGAGGCTTCTTGGGCCCCGAGCTCCTGCAGGAGATCCCGCAACCGCTCCAGGTTCTCCTGAGCCTGCCGCAGCCGCCGTTCAGATTCCCGCTGCCGGCGCTGGTAGCGGGCGATCCCCGCGGCCTCCAGCAGCCACGCCCGCCGCTCCTGGGGGGAGGCGTCCAGGACGGCCTCCACCTCGCCCTGGGCGATCATGGCGTACGAGCGGCCGCCGAGCCCCGTACCCAAAAACAAGGCCTGAACATCCCGCATCCGGTAAGGGATCCGGTTCACGAAAAACTCGCTCTCGGAGGCCCGGGTGGCCCGGCGGACCACGGTGACTTCGGAGAACTCCAGGGGCAGGATCCCGCTCGTGTTGTCCAGGGTGAGCTCCACCTGCGCGATGCCATGGGGCCGGCGGGTGCTAGTTCCCGCGAAGATCACGTCCTCCGTGCGGTGGGTTCGGAGGGCCCGGTGGGAGGTCTCCCCGAGCACCCACCGGATGGCATCGAAGAGGTTGCTCTTCCCGGCCCCGTTGGGGCCCACGATGGCGGTGATCCCAGGACCGAACTCCAGCTCCGTGCGGTCCGCAAAGGTCTTGAACCCCACCAGCTCCAGGCGCTTGAGGTACATCCGAACCTCCCCTAAGGCGAATGGTTTCGCCCCCCTCGCCCCTGCCCCTCCCGTACGGACCGATACAGGGCCAGCACCCGTTCCGCTTGAGCGGCCTCGGACCAGTTGCGGGCCACGTTCCGGGCCTGCTCTCCCATCCTGCGCCGGAGATCCGGCTGGTCCGCGAGCCGCACCACTGCCCCCGCCAGCGCCTCCGGATCCGGATCCACGAGCAGACCGGTTCGACCGTGGGTCACGGTCTCGCTGGTCCCCGTGGCCTCCACCGCGGCCACCGGCAGCCCGCACGCCATGGCCTCCACCACCGCCAGTCCCTGGGTCTCCGTCCGGGAGGCGAACACGAAGACGTCCGAAGCCTTCATCCAGGCCAGGGCCTCGGGGTGCGGGAGGGCACCCGCAAAGGTCACCCGGTCCCAGACCCCCGCCTCACGTGCCCTGCGCTCGAGCCCCGCGCGCTCAGGGCCGTGGCCGACGAGGAGCAGGTGCAAGGGGCGGCTTCTGCAGGCCCGTGCGAACGCCTCCAGGAGCAGGTCCAGGCCCTTTTCCCGGGCCAGCCGGCCCACGTACACCAGCAGGATCCGGTCCTGGGGGATCCCGAGCGCCCGCCGGTCCGCGGGCGGGATCCGGGCGATGCCCTCAAGGTCCAGGGCCGCGGTGGGGATCACCTCGATCCGGCTCCTGACCCCCTGCGCCCGCAGGAGGTCCAATACGGCCCGGGAAGGGGCGATGACCGCGTCACAGCGGTTGCAGAACCGGACCACGTGGGTCCGCACGAACCAGGCGGCCACGGGAGGCGGGACCCAGGGGACGTAGTGCACGTACTCGGCGTAGAGGGTGTGGTGGGTAAAGACCACGGGCACGCGAAGGGCCCGGGCGGCGTTCAACCCCAGGCGGCCCGCGAGGAAAGGGGAGTGCACGTGCACCACCTCCGGCGCGATGGCCCGGATGTGTCCCATCACCCCCGGCTGGACGGGCACGAGCAGCGGGAAATCGGGGTACTGGGGGAGGTGGAGGGACCGGAGGCGGTGCACGTCCGGTTCTGAGTCCCGATAGCCGGGATAGGCGGGCGCGAAGAGGTGCGCGCGGATCCCCCGACGCCGCAGGCCCCGCACCAGGGCCGCCACGGAGTGCACCACCCCGCTCAGCCGGGGCCGGTACGAGTCGCTGAACAGGGCCACCTTCACGCCCTACAGTCTAGCCGAGGAATGCCCGTCTCCCGTGCCTCGTTGGAGGGGGCGGACATCGGGTAGACTACGGGAGGTCGGGATGATCTACCTGGATCACAGCGCCACCACGAGGCCGCTCCCGCAGGCGGTGGAGGCGGTGCGCCGGGCCTTGGTGGAGCGGTGGGGGAATCCCTCCTCCCTCCACCGGATGGGGCTGGAGGCGGAGCGCCTCGTGCAGGAAGCCCGGACGCTCCTCGCCGAGGCCCTGGGAGTGGATGCGGGGGAGGTGGTGTTTACCTCCGGGGCCACGGAGGCCAACAACCTGGCCCTGTGGGGCGTCGCCCGAAACCGGCGGGATCCCCACGTGGTGGTGAGCGCGGTGGAGCACTCCTCGGTGCTGGAGGTCGCTCACCGCATGCGGGAGGGGGGAGTGCAGGTGGACGTGGTGCCCGTGGACCGGGAGGGGTTCTTGCGATGCGACGTGCTGGAGGAGCTCGTAGGACCGGGCACGAGCCTGGTGAGCGTGATGCTGGTGAACAACGAGGTGGGGACGATCCAGCCCCTGGCAGAGGTGGTGCGGATCCTGGACCACGTGGAGACGCGATCCGGCCGCCGGCCGCTCCTGCACGTGGATGCGGTTCAGGGGCTTTTTAAGGTGGAGGTGCGGCCCAGGATCCAGCGGTTCGATCTCGTGAGCCTCTCGGGACACAAGGTGGGCGGCCCCAAGGGGATCGGGGCCCTGTACGTGCGAAAGGGGGTGCGGCTTGCCCCCCTGCTGGCAGGGGGGGACCAGGAGCGGGGCCTGCGGCCCGGCACGGAAAACGTCCCGGGGATTGCGGGATTCGGAGCCGCGGTGCGGGTCCAGCTTGGCACGTGGCGGCAGGACGCGGAGCGCATGCGGAGCCTTCGGGACCTGCTGCGGGAACTCCTCTCGGATCTCCCCGACGTGGTGTGGAACACGCCGGACCACGACATCGCCCCCCACATCCTGAACTTCGCGGTGTCGGGCGTGCGAGGAGAGGTCCTCGTGCACCGCCTGGAGCAGGAGGGGGTGTACGTGAGCACGGGATCCGCGTGCCATTCCCGGAAGGCCCGTCCCAGCCACGTGCTGCTCGCCATGGGACGCACGGAGGAAGAGGCCATGAGCAGCGTCCGCGTGAGCCTGGGGCCCCAGACCTCGGAGGACGAGGTCCGCGCGGCGGCGGAAGCCATCCGCCGGGCGGTGGAGGATCTGCGGCCGCAGCCGGTGCGGCGGGGAGCATGGAGGAAGTGATCCTGGTCCGGTACGGGGAGATCGGCCTCAAGGGCCGCAACCGAGGTTTCTTCTTGCGGCACCTGGAGCGCAACCTCCGGGCGCGCCTGGCGGATCTGGACGCGGAGGTGGAGAACCGATTCGACCGGTTCGTGGTGCGGGCCGTGCGGGACCGCGAGGAGGCCATCGTCCGCATCACCCGCACCTTCGGGGTGGTCTCCGCGAGCCCTGCCCTGGAGGTCCCCGGGGAACTACAGGCCATCGAGGAGGCTGCGGTGGAGGTCACACGCCGGGCCCTGGGGGAGGCCGCCACGGCCACCTTCCGGGTCAGCGCCCGCCGCGGGGATCCCCGCTTCCCCATGCGCTCCGTGGACCTGGAGCGGCACCTGGGGGCGGTGCTCCTCCGGCGGTTTCCCGGGCTGGTGGCCCGCATGAAGGATCCGGAGATCGAGGTGTGTGTGGAGGTGCGGAAGCGGGCGTACGTGTACACCCGGACGCATCCAGGCCCCGGGGGTCTCCCCGTGGGGAGCGGAGGCCGTGCGGTGGGGCTGCTCTCGGGCGGGATTGACAGCCCCGTGGCCCTTTGGATGATGGCCCGGCGGGGAATGGAGATCCTCCCCCTCCACTTCCACGCCTTCCCCTTCACGAGCGAGCGGTCGAAGGAGAAGGTGGTGAGCATCGTGCGGCGGCTCGAGACGTGGACGGGCCCTTTGCGGCTCCGCGTGGCACCCTTTGCGGAGGTGCAGCGGGCCATCGGGCAGTCCGTCCCGGAGCCCCTGTGGACCCTGGTGATGCGGCGCATGATGATGCGGGTGGCGGAGCGGATGGCGGATGCCGCGGGCGCCCGGGCCCTGGTGACCGGGGAGAACCTGGGACAGGTGGCGAGCCAGACCGTGGAGGCCCTGCACGTGATCGAGGCCGTGACGCGCCTGCCGGTGCTGCGGCCGCTGGTAGGGATGGACAAGCAGGAGATCGTGGCCCTGGCCCAGCGCATCGGCACCTACGAGCTCTCCCTCTTGCCCTACGAGGACTGCTGCACCCTTTTCGTGCCCCGCCATCCCCGCACCCGGCCTTCCCTGGAGGAGGTGGAGGCGGCGGAGCGTGTCCTTCCCGTGGAGGACCTCGTGGAACGCGTAGTGGCGGGGGTGGAGGAGATCCCTTCCCCGGAGCCCGTCTCCGTGAACTAAACGGCCTCCGGCCGGGGCGCGCCCCGATGCTCCGTCTTCAGCCACTCCCCCTGCCCCGTAAGGGTGTCCCTGGCGTACCGGAGGAGGGCCAGGGGAGCCGTCAGCATCTGGTGCGATCCCATGAGGAGGTAGCTCAGCAGGGCCCCCGCCACCCGGAGCGGGCGGAAGCCCATCTGGGCCCCGATGGCGGTGGCGAGGGCTCCGGTGAACAGGAAGAAGGCCGCGTTGGTGAGCTCGGGCGCGAGGGCGCGGCCGATGGGCAGGAGGTACAGGGGCTCCAGCAGGTTCCGCAGGAACAGGACGGTGCCGTACACGTAGCTCGCGAAGATGGCCGCGGGGATCGCCACGGTGCCCGTGAGGAAGAACACCAGATCCAGCTTCTGAAAAAGGGTGGTGCGCCCCAGAAGGATCCTGAGGAAGTAGTCGCCCAGGGCCATGAGGGCTCCCTCGGACCAGCGGGTGCGCTGGCGGACGAGGTCCCACCAACCGGGCACGGACTCCTCCCACACCACCGCCTCCTCGCAGTACCGTACCCTCCAGCCCGCGGCCCAGAACCGGATGGCAAGGTCCGTGTCCTCCGTGAGAGCGAGGGGGTTCCATCCGCCCAGGGCCAGCAGGGCCCGGCGGTTCACCAACATGCCGTTCCCGCCCAGGAGCACGCACGCGCCGAAGTGTTCCCGGGCCCGCTGCATGAGGGTGTGGAACACCCGGAACTCCACCTCCTGGCCCCGGCTCAGGAGCGTGCGCACGGGATGGTAGAAGAGGCGCCGGCCCTGCACCCCCGCCACCCCCGGCTCCAGGAGGTACGGAACCGCCCGCCGCAAGAACTCCGGGTGGATCCGGGCGTCCGCGTCGAACACCGCCACGAGCTCCCCGCGTGCGTGCCGCATCCCCACGTTCAGAACCGATGCCTTCCGGCCCCCTTCGCCCTCCGGGACCCGCACCACCCGGGGCACCACGGGGAGGGTATCCTGGAGCGCCCGCACCACCTCCGAGGTCCCGTCCGTGGACCCATCGTCCAGCACGATCACCTCGAACCGGGGCCTCCCCTGGGCGTCGTGGTAGCGGAGGGAGCAGCTGCTCCGCACGCTGCGGCCGATCACCCTCGCCTCGTTGCGGGCGGGGATGAGCACGGTGACGAAGGGAAGGCGGTCCGCAGGGGGTGCACAACGGGGCCGGAAGCGGGCCAAGGTCCCCAGGAGGTGCATGCACACGCCGTAGAGGGAATAGACAAGGAGCACCACCTGCAGCCAGCGGATGTCGTGGGTGCGGACGCTGTAGAGGAGGAGGGCGACCCACACGGCCCCTCCCCCCACCACCCAGAGAAGCGCCTCCGGCCGCCGGGTCCGCATGGCCCTAGACCTGCAGGGGTTGGGCCGCTCCCACCAGGCGCCGCAGGGATTCCTCGTAGGGCGGGGTCGCGATGCCCGCGTCCGTGACGATGGCGCTCACCAGCTCCGCGGGCGTCACGTCGAAGGCGTCGTTGAGGACGGGGGTCCCCTCCGGCGCCACGGGAATTCCCCCGAGGTGGGTGACTTCCCGGGGATCCCGGGACTCGATGGGGATGGCGGCCCCGTTGGGTGTGGCGAGGTCGACGGTGGAACTCGGCGCCGCCACCCAGAAGGGAATCCCGTGGTGCCGGCTCAGAACCGCGAGGGTGTAGGTACCGATCTTGTTCGCCACGTCCCCGTTCGCCGCGATCCGGTCCGCCCCCACGATCACCCGATCCACCATCCCCCGCGCCATGAGCCACCCCGCGGCCGCGTCCGGGAGGAGGTGAAAGGGGATCCCCTCCTGCAGCAGCTCCCAGGCGGTGAGCCGAGCGCCCTGCAGCACCGGGCGGGTCTCACACACGTACACGTGGATGCCCTTGCCGGAGGCGTGAGCCGCCCGGAGGATACCGAGGGCGGTGCCCATGCCCGCCGTGGCCAGGGCTCCGGTGTTGCAGAGCGTGAGGATGCGCTCCCCGGGCCGGATCTGCGCGGCCCCGAGGAGACTCAGGCGGCGGTTCGCCTCCGCCTCCTCCTCCAGGATCCGGTGGGCCTCCCGGAGCAACGCCTCCGCGTTTGCCCATGGGTCCCTGCGGGGATCCAGGCACCGCATCAGCCGGTCCACCGCCCCCTGCAGGTTCACCGCGGTGGGCCGGGCCTTCCGGATCTCCTCCGCGGCCTGATGGAGCCGGACCTCGAAGGAGTCCGGGTCCGCGGCAGCCTGCCGGGCCGCGAGGGCCAAGGCGTATGCACCCGCGGCCCCGATGGCGGGAGCGCCCCGCACCCGCATCTCGCGGATGGCCTCCACCACCTCCCGCCAATCCCGCAACCGCAGCACCCGCACCTCATGCGGGAGGCGGGTCTGGTCCAGGACCTCCAGGGCATCCGCTTGCCAGGCGATGCTGCGAAGCGGCATCCGCACGCCTAAACGGGGAAGAGGGGACCGGTGGCGCGCGGCGGGTTGGCGGAAGGAGCCGTGATCACCACGTGGCTGGGCGCGAACAGGAAGATCTCCTCCCCCACCTGCTGGAGATGCCCGTCCAGGGCATAGTCCACTCCGCAGAGGAAGTCCACGATCCGCTGCGCCGTCTCCCGCTCCACGTCCCGGAGGTTCACGATCACGGGGCGCCGGTGCTTGAGACAGTCCGCGGCCCCCCGGGCTTCCTCCAGGCTCTTGGGCTCCAGGACCACGATCTCCATCTGCCGGTTCGTGTGCAGGCTGAGGATGGGGGTCCTGCGGCGCCGGGGTTCCTCCTCGACGAGCGGTTCTTCCTCCTCCGGCTCCTCATCGAAACCCAGGAACTGCATCAGGCGCGCCATGGCTCCCATGCCTTCCACCCCGCTTTCCCTGGTCCCCTGGGTATTCGCCCCTGACCCCCTCCATCCCTTCACCGGCCGGGCCGTTCTCCGAAGAGGGCCCGGCCCAGGCGCACCATGGTGGCTCCCTCCTCCACCGCCACCTCGAAGTCGTCCGTCATCCCCATGGAGAGCTCCGGGAGGGGAAAGCCCAGGCGGTGCGCGAGGTCGTCCCGCAGGGTCCGCAGCGTCCGGAACACCCACCGGACCTCCTCCGGGTGGGGGGTGAGGGGAGCGATGGTCATGAGTCCCCGCAGCCGCAGCCTCCGAAGCCGCAGCACGGCTTGGGCAAGCCGGATGGCCTCCTCGGGCGGGACCCCGTGCTTTTGGGCCTCCCCCGCTACGTTTACCTGGATAAGCACCTGGAGGGCGCGGTCGTGCTGTGCGGCCCTGCGATCCAGCTCCTCCGCGAGGGCCTCGGAGTCCAGGGAGTGGATCCACGGGAACAACCGGACCGCCTCCCGGGCCTTGTTCCGCTGCAGGTGCCCCACCAGGTGCCAGGTGGCCTCCGGAACCGCCCGGATTTTCTCCCGGGCTTCCTGCACGTAGTTCTCCCCGAGGTCCGTCAATCCCGCCTGCACCGCGGCCACCACCACCTCCGCGGGGAACCCCTTGGTCACGGCCACCACCCGCACGGAGGCGGGATCCCGGCCCGACCGGGCGCAGGCGGCGGCGAGGCGCAACCGCACCGCCTCGAGGTTGTGCCGCACCAGATCTAGCCCGATCGCGCCCACGGTCACGGCTCCAGGGCGATGAGACCCTCCATCCGACCCACCCGCCCGTCCCGCCGGTACGAGAAGAACCACTCCCCGTGACACGCGGTGCAGGCGGGACAGAAGCTCATCCGGTGCCAGGATACCCCGACATCCCGGAGCTGCACGCGGGCCACCGCCCGAAGGTCCAACTTCCAGTGGCCGGGACGGGTGGGCAGAAGGGCCCCTTCCGCCCAGCGCTTTAGGGCCTCCACCACGGGCCCGTCCACCTCGTAGCAGCAAGGGCCCACGGAAGGCCCCCCCACCGCGGTGATGCGGTCGGCCCGGGCCCCCCGGGCCACCATGACCTCCACCACCCGGGCCAGGATCCCTCTTGCCAGCCCCCGCCATCCCGCGTGTGCGGCCGCCACCACCCCCGCCTCCGGATCCACGAGGAGGACGGGGAGGCAGTCGCTGGTCCGAACGCTCAGCACCAGGCCGGGTTCTGCCGTCACCACCGCGTCCGCCACGCCCAGCTGCCTTCCTGCGTCAGCCCTCTCCGCCACTACCGCCCGGGCGGTATGCCGTTGGGTGACCGCTACGGCCCGTTGTGGATCGAATCCCAACGCCGCGAGCAAGCGGGCCCGGAAGGTGGGGTCCGCCAGGGGATCGGAAGATCCCATGCGGGCCCGGCGGGTGGTAAAGGCATGCCGGACCCGGGCCACACCCTGGAGCCGCCTGGACCGCAGGCACCACAGCCCCTCTACCTCCACGGGCTCGAAGTCGGGTCCGAAGGGCATGGGATCCATCCGTGCACGGAAACGGGCGCGGGAGGGAAGTCCCCTCCCGCGCCCCGTGTGCACCGTTCGTGGCCCGGACCTACGGTTCCCGGCCCCACTTCTCCGCGAACTCCTCCCGGCTCAGCCGGTAGTAGTCCGCGTTCATCTCCACGTACTCCTTCCACTGCTCGGGTACATCCGCCTCCGCGAAGATGGCCTGGACGGGGCAGACGGGTTCGCAGGCGCCGCAGTCGATGCACTCGTCGGGATTGATGTACAGCATGATCTCGCCCTGGTCCTCCTCCGCCCGCGGGTGGATGCAGTCCACCGGGCACACCTCCACGCAGGACCGGTCCTTCGTCCCGATGCAGGGTTCCGCGATCACGTACGCCATAGGTCCCTCCTCCGATGGGGTTTGGGCTAGACCGCCTTGCGCTCGCCACGCTGTACCCGATCCACCAGGAACTCCACGTACAGGAGCAGGGCCTCCACCACGTCCGCGGGGGCCGGCCGCAGCTTCTCGAGATTCGCCTGGAGACGGGCCCATAGGACCGGACTCGCAGGCTCCGGCCGGGCACTGCGCAGCTCCACCACGTCCATGGGCGTCACCAGGGCCGCCACCCGCTTCATCACGGAGGGCCGAACCCCCAGGGCAGGGGCCAACCGCTCGATGTACCATGGCTTGCGGAGGTCCTGGAGGCCCCGCTCTCCCCGGGAGAGCACACTCAGGGGGATCCCGGTCTCCTCACTGAGCTGCCGCAGGCTCTTGCCCTTGCCGCGGCCGTAGAAGTTCTGCCGCAGGGACCGGATGTAGTTGCCGAACGCCCGGGCCCGCTCCCTGGACTCCGCCGGGTCACTTGTTCCTACCATGGAACACCCTCCCCAGTTTACGCGGGGATTCTCCCGGATTTCAACCGCCAGATGTTCCAGATTTGGAACAACCAGAGGAACTGGTGCGTTTGCCGGGAATGACATCCTCGATGGATACCGGTTTCTCTCGCGCGCTGCTGGCCTGGTACGTCCGGAGTGCGCGCCCGCTCCCCTGGAGGGCCACCCGAGACCCCTACGCCATCTGGGTGGCGGAGGTCCTCTTGCAGCAGACCCGGGTGGAGGTGGCTATTCCTTACTACCACCGGTTCCTCCAGGCCTTCCCCACGGTGGAGTCCCTGGCCGCGGCACAGGGGGAGGAGGTCCTGCGGGTGTGGGAGGGATTGGGGTACTACGCCCGAGCCCGTCACCTCCACCGGGCCGCCCGTCTGGTGACGGAGCAGGGGGGATTCCCCACCACCGCGGAGGGGTGGATGAAGTTACCGGGGGTAGGTCCCTACACCGCGGCCGCCATCGCGAGCATCGCCTTCGGCCAAGACGTGCTGGCCCTGGACGGCAACGGACTGCGGGTCGGGGCGAGACTACTGGGCATCCGCCGGCCGTTGGATGACCCCTCCGCCCGCCAGCGCATCCGCGCGGGCCTGGAGGCCCTGCTCCCCCGGGGCCGGGCCGGGGAGTTTAACCAGGCCCTCATGGACCTGGGAGCCACGGTGTGCCTAGCCCGGTCTCCCCGGTGCGAGGCGTGTCCGGTGTGGAGGTGGTGCGCGGCCGCGGCCCACGGGCTTTGGGAGCACATCCCCGCCCGGCCGGCGAAGCGCCCCAAGCCCCACCGCCACTTCGTGGCGGTCCTCGTGCGGGACCCCGCGGGTCGGGTGCTGCTGGTGCGCCAGCCCCCGAGGGGGTTGTGGGGCGGGCTGTGGATTCTCCCACAGGTGGAGGCCCGGACGTGGAGGCAGGCCCGGCAAAGGCTCGAGCGTGTTTTGGGGGTCCGCCTGCGGCGCCGCACGGGTAGGCCCTTCGCCGTCCTACAACACGGCTTCACCCACTTCCTGGCCACCTTCCGCGCGGTAGAAGCCATCCCAAGCGCCCGGCCCGCGGTAGGGCGCTTCGTCTCCCCCCGCTCGCCGGGTGTCCCGGTTCCCGTCCCGACCCGGAGGATCCTCGAACGGCTCAGGACCTAGCACTTCGAGTACCCGCACCCGCGGCAGACCGCGCACCCGTTCTCGTACACGAGGGTTTCCCCGCAGTCCGGGCAGATGCCCGCGAACTCCAGGGGCACGGTGCCGTTCGCGGCCCCTACAGGGGGGAGCGGCTGCGCGGGAGCGAAGCGCAGCCGCTCCTGGCGGGCGCGCGGCACCGGCTCGGGGAGAACTGCCGCGCGCGGGAACTCCCGATCGGGACGAAAGGCCTCCCCGTACAGGGTCCGGCCCAGGGCCAGGGCCACCGCCTGGGCGATGGTGCTCACCCGCACGGGCGTGCCGTCGCTGCTGCGGTCGATCACCGCCTCCTTGGACTGCACCCGCCACAGCTGCTCGATGACCTCCCGGGCGTCCACCCCGGCCCGCAGGGCCAAGGAGCTCAGCCGGCCGATGGCCTCCGCTTCCACGTCCAGGGACTCCACGAACACCTCGCACACCCCCAGCTCGTCCTCGTTCACCGTCACGTACACCCTCCCCCGGGGTGTCTCGATGCGCTCCGTGCGGCCCTGGGTGACCTTGGGCCGGGCCCGCACCGCCACGGCCCCGCGCCCGGCCTCCGGGGCCCGCTCGGCCCGGGAGGGAGCGGACCGTGCCGCGTCGTTGTCCGGTTGCTTCTCCCCGCTCAGGCTCCGGAGGATGTCCTCCCGGCTCCCTTCCCGGTACACGGTGATCCCCTTGCACCCGAGCTTCCACGCGAGGAAGTAGACGCGCTCCACGTCCTCCACCGTGGCCTCACGGGGCAGGTTCACCGTGGAACTGATGCTGTGGTCAACGTGCTTCTGGATCGTGGCCTGCATCCGCACCCGCATCTCTGGCCGGATCCGGTGGGCGGTGGTGAAGTAGTCCGGCAGGTGCTCCTCGTCCACTCCGAACTCGTCCATGTACTGCTTGACAAGCGGGTGATAGACCTTGAACTCCCGCTGGCTCAGGGATTCGCTGCGCCGCAGGTAGAAGAGGTCGTAGATGGGCTCGATCCCGCTCGTGACCCCCGCGAGGGCCGCGCCGCTTCCCACGGGCGGGACCGTGAGCAGGGCCACGTTCCGCAGCCCCCAAGTCCGGCACTTGGCGAGCACTTCCGGGCTCAGGGTGGCGAGGAACGGATGCAGCGTCCCGTCCCGGTAGAAGTGCCGGTCCGGGTCAAAGGCGGGGAACGGACCCTTCTCCCGGCTCAACTCCGCGGAGGCTTCGTAGGCGGCGTCCTTGATGCGCTGGAAGAGCCGGTCCACGAAGGCGATGGCCTCCTCCGTGTCGTACCGCAGCCGCAGCTGCGCCAGCATGTCCCCAAGTCCCGTGAATCCCACCCCGATCCGGCGGGCCCTCCGGCTCGCTTCCCGCTGCTGCGGCAGGGGATGCCGGTCCATGTTGTAGTCCAGGACGTCGTCCAGGAACCGCACGGTGTACCGCACCGCCCGCAGCAGCCCCTCCTCGTCCACCCGGGCCCGGTCCGTGAAGGGGTCCAGGACGAACCTCGCCAAGTTCACGTTCGCCAGGTTGCAGGACCCGTACGCCTCGAGCGGAATCTCGCTGCACGGGTTGGTGGTGAGGACCTCCATCCCGTTGTACTCGCTCGTGGAGTAGCGCTTGACCGTGTCCCAGAAGATGACCCCGGGCTCCGCCCACCCCCAGGCTCCCTCCACGAGTTCCCGCCACAGATCCCGGGCACGGATGGGACGCTCCACGTGGGCCTTCTCGTTGCGGAAGCGCAGGACGTACTCCCCGTCGCGTTCCACGGCCCGCATGAAGTCGTCGTGGATCCGGACGCTGATGTTGGCATAACGCACCCGATCCAGGTTGCGCTTGACCCGGCAGAACTCCAGCACATCCGGATGGTCGTTGGCGATGGTGATCATGAGGGCCCCCCGACGCCCCGCCTGCCCGATGGTGCCGGTGGTGGTGGACATGAGCTCCATGAAGCTCACGGCACCGGTGCTGGTGAGGGCCGCGTTGTTCACGGGGCTGCCGCGGGGCCGCAGCACGCTGATGTCCCCGCCCACCCCACCGCCCAGGGAGTAGGTGCGGGCCGCCTCCTTGCACCACTCGAAGATGTCCTCCAGGGAATCGCCCCGGATGGGGATGACGTAGCAGTTGCTGGCGGTGCTGCGGCGGGGGTTTCCGGCGGCGAAGAGGATGCGGCCTCCGGGCACCATCCGGAAGTCCTCCAGCAGCCACCGGAACTTCTCCTCCCACTCCCGGCGCAGGGCCTCCGTGGGCTCCGCGGAGGCGATCTCCCGCGCCACCCGGTTCCACATCTCCGGCGGGGTGCGCTCCAGGATCCGCCCCCCTCCATCCCGCAGGGCGTACTTGTCCAGGAACACCCGGGCACGCAGCTCGTCTCCCCCAAACCATCGGAAGGTCTCCTCGAAGAGGGTCCTGGGTTCCGTGGCGATGGTCATCGCGCCCTCCTCCTTTCGTGACGTGCCCCTCAATACCGTCCGTCGCTCTGGTTCTCCGGGGCGGGCAGGAGAGGGATCTGGCGCCGCAGCAGCTCCTCCCGTGCCTTCTGAGCCCGCAGCCGGGCCACCTCCTCCACGATGCTGTCCGCATCCGAGAACCGCCGGTACTCGGAGGCGAACCGCACGTAGGCCACCTCGTCCAGGGACCGCAGCCGCTCCATCACCAGCTCCCCGATGAGGCTGCTCGGAACCTCCGCCTCGCCCCGATGGCGCACCACCCGCTCCACGTCCGCCACCAGGGCCTCCAGGGCCTCGATGGGGATGGGACGCTTGCCCCTGGCCTTCAGCAGGCCCGCGAGGATCTTCCCGCGGTCAAAGGGCTCCCGCCGACCGTCCCGCTTCACCACCATGAGGGGGGCCGCCTCCACCCGCTCGTAGGTGGTGAACCGCCGCTCGCACCGGGGGCACTCCCGCCGCCGCCGGACGGCACTCCCCTCCTCCACCGGGCGGGAGTCCAGCACCCGGCTGTCCTCATACCCGCAGTACGGACACCGCATCCCCCACCTGCCCCTAGATTTAGAGATCCTGTTCAGGGGCCACCTCTAAATATTGTGGCAGAAGGCGGAACAGGTCAAGCCGTCAAAATCCTCCGAAGGCCCAAAATCCCGCGGGTTTTCTCCTCCGCACGAGGTCGCACGCCTCCTCGTGCGTTACTGGAGGAGGCGGAGGGGAAGGAGGAAGTAATCGAGGGGGAGGGCCAGGAGGAAGATCGTAAGGAGCAGCAGGCCGACGGCGATCCGGGAGGCGGTTGGGGGAGAGACGTCGTTGGCTGGCCCGGGGTGCCCGCGGGTGGTGAGGAAGAGGAGCAGGATGGCCATGGGGATGAGGCCCAACAGCAGCAACAGCACCACCGCGGCGTAGGAGGCCACCCGGTGCCACCGGGGGCCCAGCAGGGCCCGCACCGCGTGCCCGCCGTCCAGCATGCTGGCGGGGAGGAGGTTGATGCCGGTGACGAAGAGCCCGATGACCGCGGCGTCCGTGAGCGGATCCGTGTAGTACACCACCTCGGATCCCGCGCCGAACCGCCACTCCAGCAGGCGCGCCACGGACCAGGGGAAGGGGAAGGCCGGCAGACCCCCCAGGTGAGGCAGGATTTGCCTCAGATCCAACAGCACCGTGCGATCCAGGCCCAAGAGCAGGAGGGGAATGGCCACCAGCAGGCCGGCCAGCGGGCCGCTGGCCCCGAGGTCGAACAGGGCGTTGCGGCTGGGAGCGGGTTCCCGGGTGACGATCACCGCCCCCATGGTCCCGATGGAGACCTGTCCGAGGATCACGGGCGGGAAGGGGATGAAATACGGCCAGCTGGCGTCGATCCCGTGGATGCGGGCCGCCAGCTTGTGCCCCAGCTCGTGCACCAGGAGGATCCCCAGCAGGGCCGCGCTGAACACGAGCCCGTCCCGCAGGGGATCCGGGGTATACCCCGCCCGCAGCACCGCCTCCGGCACCCGTTGCAGGACCTCCGCGAACCGGAGGGATCCGATGTAGCCCGTGGCGAAGGTGGTGGCCACCGTGGCCAGAAAGAGCGCCACGTGCAGCCCCATGCGGGCGCCCGGAGGATGCGGTTTTGGAACCACGGTGAGGAGCACGGCTCCGTCCCGACGGCGCAGCAACGGCATCTGTCCGTGCGGCCGGAGGGCCTCCCGCAGCGCCTCGAACCGCTCCTCCAGGTCCTGGGTGGGGAGCACCGCGAACACCGGGTACCCGTCCTGCACCCATGCCTCCCGCACCGGGAAGTAACGGTGAATGAGGAGGGCGAGGTCGTCCGGAGAGAACGTCATGAGCCGCGCCGGCGCAGGAACGCGGGGATGTCCAGGTAATCGTCGATGAGGCGTACGGGCTGCGGCTCCGGCTTGGGCGCGGCCTCCCGCGCTGGAGCCGGCTCCTGCGCCGGGACCTGGGCGGCCTCGAACCCCGTGGCGATCACGGTGATGCGGACCTCGTCGCTCATGCCCTCGTCGATGACCGCGCCGAAGATGATGTTGGCGTCCGGATCCGCGGTCTTGGCGATGATCTGGGCGGCCTCGTTCACCTCCACCAGTCCCAGGTCCAGCCCGCCGGTGACGTTCATGAGCACCCCCCGGGCCCCGTCCATGGAGGTCTCCAGCAGGGGGCTGCTGATGGCCGCCTGGGCGGCCCGCACCGTCCGGTCCTCCCCGCTGGCCACGCCGATCCCGATGAGGGCGCTGCCGGCCTCCGACATCACCGCCCGCACGTCCGCGAAGTCCAGGTTGATAAGGCCCGGCACCGTGATGAGGTCCGCGATCCCCTGGACCCCCTGGCGGAGCACGTCGTCCGCCACCCGGAAGGCCTCGATGAGGCTCACCTTGCGATCGATGATCTGCAGCAGGCGGTCGTTGGGGATGGTGATGAGGGTGTTCACCTGCTCCTTGAGGCGCCGGATTCCGTCCTCCGCGGTGGCCGCGCGCCGGCGTCCCTCGAAGGAGAAGGGCTTGGTGACCACCCCGATCACCAGGGCCCCCAGTTCCCGGGCGATGCGGGCCACCACGGGGGCTCCGCCCGTCCCCGTGCCCCCGCCCATCCCCGCGGTGACGAACACCATGTCCGCACCCTCCAGGGCGTCGTACAGGTCGTCCTTGCTCTCCTCCGCGGCCTGGCGGCCGATCTCCGGATCCCCTCCGGCTCCCAGCCCACGGGTGAGCTTGCTGCCGATGTGGATCTTCCGCTCCGCCTGCGAGAGGGCCAGGGCCTGGATGTCCGTGTTGACGGCGATGAACTCCACGCCCCGCAGGCCCGCGGCGATCATGCGGTTCACCGCGTTGCTGCCGCCCCCGCCCACGCCCACCACCTTGATGGATGCGAAACGCCGCAGATCCCGGTCCAGGTTCGCCATGGTCGCCCCCTCCTCTTGGCTATTCTCCCACAAGCCAGGTGCGCAGCCGCTGCCAGATTCCCCGGGCCGCACCATCCCGCCCCCGCGCCCGCTCCACCGCCTGATGGTGGGCGTAGAGCAGCAGGCCGATCGCGGTGGCGTATGCCGGTCCGCTCACCGCGGCCGTGGGCCCCAGGAGTCCCCGGGGATGCCCCACCCGCACGGGAAGCCCCCAGCGCTCGGAGGCCAGCTCCACGAGACCGGGCAGGAGCGTGCTGCCCCCCGTGAGGACCACCCCCGCAGGCAATTGGGCCACGGACCCCCACCGCTCCAACTGCGCGCGGACCAAGTCCAGCAGCTCCTCCACCCGGGCCTCGATGATCTCGCACACCACCCGCCGCGGGATGACCTTCGGGGTCTGCGCCCCGATCTCCGCCACCTCCAGGAACTCTCCCTCCGCGGCCATGCGGGCCGCGGCGGCTCCGGAGCGGAGCTTGATCCGCTCCGCTTCCTCCACGGAGGTGCGCAGGCCCACCGCGAGGTCGTTGGTGATGTGCTGGCCGGCCACGGGGACCACCGCGGTGTGGCAGAGGGCCCCGCCCTGGAAGATGCCCAGGCTCGTGATCCCACCCCCCACCTCGCACACCGCCACCCCGAGTTCCCGCTCCGCCCCGGAGAGCACCGCCTCCGCGGAGGCCAGAACCCCGAGCACCAGTCCCTCCACTTCCAGGCCCGCCTGTTCCACGCACTTCACGAGGTTCGCCACCTGGGTGCTGGCCCCGGTCACCACGTGGGCCTCCACCTCCAACCGCACCCCGTACATCCCCACGGGGTTGCGCACGCCATCCGTCCCGTCCACCACGAAGTGCCGGGGCAGTACGTGGAGCACTTCGCGATCCGCGGCGGGGACCGCGCTCATGCGGGCGGCCTCGAGAGCCCGGGCCACGTCCGCGGAGGAGATCTCCCGATCGGGAGAGCTCACGGCCACCACGCCCCGGGTGTTCTGGCCCGTCACGTGGTCTCCGGAGACCGCCACGTACACGGACCGGATCTCGCGGCCTGCGGCCTTCTCCGCCCGCTCCACCGCCCGCTCCACCGCCTCCGTGGCCGCGCGGAGGTCCGCCACCACGCCCCGCCGGAGGCCTGCGGAGGGGGCGGTTCCCACCCCCAAGAGCTGGAGTCGGTCCCCTGCCTCCGCCTGGGCCACCACAGCACAGACCTTCGTGGTTCCGATGTCCAGACCCACCAGCGGGCTCGATCTTGCCACCGCCTTCCTCCCATCCGGGGTGGTTGCCCTATTCCACGGGAGCCATGGGAGTCCTCCCTCGGGGCCGCACGATGGCCCGGTCCCCGAACCGGAGGTCCACGGACTCCACGGAGATCCCCTCCCGTTCCAGGGCCCGCACCACCGCCTCCGCCGTCCTCAGGCGCGTCCGGAGATCGTCCTCCAGCCGCACCTGCACCCAGGGGCCGGACCGCAGCTTCACGTGCAGGCTCCCTTCCGGATCCAGGCGCGCGAGGAAGAGCTGATGGCGTCCCTCCTCGGGAAGCGCGGCGAGGGCCCGCACCGCCTCCTGCAGCCGAGGAGAGGCAAGTCGCGCGCCGAGCGGGGTAGGAGGAACCCGGAACTCCACGAGGAGGGGAAGCAGGTCCTCCCCGCGCCCGTCCAGCACCACCCCTTCCTCGTCCACCACCAGGACCCGATCCCCCACCACCACGTGGAGGACGGGGATCCGCTCCGCGATGTGGAGCACGACCGTGTGCGGCCACCGGAACTCCACCCGGGCCGTGCGGATGCGGGGATGCCGCAGGAGGTGCGCGGTCACCTCCTCTTCTCGGATGCGGGCCAGGGGAATCCCCGTACGCAGTCGGGCCCAGTGGAGGACCTCGGATTCCGGGAGGGCCCGGTTGCCCGACACGACAACGGTGCGGACGGCGAAGACGGACGAGTGCGGGAAGGAGAAGAGCGCGGCGATGGTACACATCACCGCGCCGAAGCGCAACCCCCGCACCCACCGCGTCATCAGAACTCCCCCACCAGCTGGACCTCCAGTTCCAGCTCCACCCCGAACGTGCGCCGCACCCGGTCCCGCACCGTCTCCACCAGGCGGAGGACGTCGAGGGCCCGGCCTCCACCCTCGTTGAGGATGTAATTCGCGTGCAGGGTGGAGACCCGCACCCCGCCTACCCGCAGGCCCTTGCAGCCCGCGAGCTCGATGAGCCTTCCCGCGGCCTCCCCCGGCGGATTGCGGAAAATGCAGCCTGAAGAAGGCGGGCCCACGGGCTGCGTGCAGCTCCGGAGCCGCAACCACTCCTCCATGCGGGCCCGAATCTCCTCAGGATCCCCCGGCCGCAACCGAAGGATCGCCTCCACCACCACCGCCGTCTCCCGTTGCAGCCGGCTGGTGCGGTAGGCGAACCCCAGGGCCGCGTTCTCCCACACCTCCTCGCCCCGCGGGGTGACCACCCGCACCGCCTCCACCACTTCCGCCACGCATTGGCCGTGGGCCCCCGCGTTCATCACCACCGCGCCCCCCACGGACCCCGGAATCCCCGCGGCGAACTCCAGGCCCCCGAGTCCCCGACGGGCGGCCTGGTGGGCGAGGCTTGGAAGTCCTACCCCGGCCTCCGCCACCGCCTCCATGCCATCCCACCGAACCCGATGGAGGCCCCGCCCCACCTTCACCACCACGCCCCGTACCCCCCGATCGGAGACCAGCACGTTGGAACCGCGCCCCAACACCACGAACCGCTCGCCCCGGCCGAACAGGAAGCGCAGGACCTCCCGCAGCTCCTCCTGTCCGCGGGGCAGGAGGAGGACGTCCGCGGGTCCTCCGATGCGGAAGGAGACGTGGCGGCTGAGGGGCTCCCCCACCCGCACGTCCCGGCAGACCGCCCGGAGGTCCCGCAACAGGGCCTCCGTCACCCCTCCCCTCCGCGCAGGCATTCCGCCACCCACCGGGCCACCTTCCACACGTCCCCTGCGCCCATGGTGGCGAGGACGTCCCCGGAGCGCAACCGGTTCCGGACGTACTCCACCACGCCTTCCAGATCCGGGATCCACACCACCGGGCGGTGAGGCTGGACCGCCCGCACGATGAGGTGGGCGCTCACCCCGGGGATGGGGGGCTCGTCTGCGGGATAGATTTCGGTCACCACCACCTCGTCCGCGTCATCGAAGGCCCGGGCGAACTGGGCGTGGGTGGTGGCGGTCCGGGAGTACCGGTGGGGCTGGAACACCGCGAGGATGCGGGCGTCCGGCTTCACCTCCCGCAGGGCCCGCAGGAACGCCCGCACCTTCACGGGGTTGTGCGCGTAGTCATCCACCACCAGGGGATCCGGACAGTGCACCTCGAACCGCCGGGAAATGCCCCGGAAGCGTTCCAGGGCCTGCATCATGGGCTCGAGGGGCGCCCCTAGACCGAGACCTGCGGCAAGGGCCGCGGTGGCGTTCAGCACGTTGTGCGCCCCGGGCATGGGAAGCCGAACCTCTCCCCGCTCCCGGCCTTCCACGATGACCGCGAAGGTGGTCTGCAAGCCCTCCCGGCCGAGGATCCGGGCCCGGACCTCCCCGACCTCGAACCCGTACCGGATCACCCGCGCCCGGCTCACCGCCTTAAGCGCCGCCACCTCCGGGACCTCCGCGCACAGGACCACAACCCCTCCCGCGGGGACGGCCCGGATGAAGGAGGCGAAGGTCTGCCGGAGCCGGGACCAGGTCCGGTAGTGGTCCGCGTGGTCCGAGAGGTCCATGCTGGTGACCACCGCGGCGTCGACCTCCACCTCCCCCACGGACCCGTCGCTCTCGTCCACCTCCGCCACCACGGGCCCCCTACCCACCCGGGCATGTCCCCCGAACTCCCGCACCTCGGCTCCCACGAGGGCGCACGGATCATAGCCCGCGGCCGCGAGGGCGGTAGCGGTGAGGGCCGTGGTGGTGGTTTTCCCGTGCGTTCCCGCGACTCCGAGGGAGAACCGGGTGCGCAGCAGCTCCGCGAGCATCCGGGCCCGGGGCCAAACGGGGATCCCCAGACGTCCTGCCCGCACGATCTCCTCCTCCACAGGGGGGACCGCGCGGGAGACCACCACGAGGTCACACCCCTCCAGGTGGGCGGGATCGTGGCCCAGCTGCACCCGGACCCCAAGCGCCGCCAGCCGTTCCGTGGCCCGGCTCCACCGAAGGTCGCATCCGCTCAGAGCCCTTCCCTCTCCGAGGAGGACCTCCGCGAGGGCGCACATCCCCGCCCCGCCGATCCCCACGAAGTGGATCACCGCCTCCTCCCCGCCTCCCGCACCACGTGCCAGACCGCCTCCGCGGCGTCGGGCCGGCTGAGGCTTCGGGCCGCCTCCCGCATCCGCGCAAGCCGTCCCGGCTCCGCCAGGAGTTCCGTGAGGACGCGGGCGAGCCGCGCGCCGTCCAGGGCCTCCTCCGGGATCACCACCGCGGCCCCGGCCCGTTCCAGGACCCGGGCGTTCTCCGCCTGGTGGCCGGAGGCGGCTCCAAGAGGCACCAGCACCGCGGGGAGCCCCAGCGCCGTGATCTCCGCACAGGTCCCGGCCCCGGCCCGGGCCACCACCAGATCTGCGACCGCGTAGGCGTCGCCCATCTCCTCGATGTAGTCCACCTGAACGTAGCGAAGCGCACCGCCGCCCGGGGGTCCCGTCACGCCTGCCCGCCGGGGGCCGGTTTGGTGCAGCACCTGCAGATCCGACCGATCTTCCAGGTACCGCACCGCCTGCCCGATCGCCCGGTTGATGGCCGCGGAGCCCTGGCTTCCCCCGAACGCGAGGATGGTGGTTCGACGCGGATCCAACCCGAACCGGTCCGCTGCCCGCCCCCGATCCCCCCGCCACAGGGAAGCCCGAAGCGGCGTCCCCGTCCACACACCTCGGCCCCCGAACTCCGCCAGGGTATCGGGCATGCCCACGCAGACCGCCCGGGCGAACCGCCCCAGGAACCGGGTCACTACCCCCGGTCTCGCGTTGGGCTCCAGGAAGACCAGGGGAATCCGCAGCAGCAGGGCCGCCTGGCTTACGGGGTAGCCCGCATACCCGCCCGTGCTCACCACCACGTCCGGTCGGAACCGCCGCAGGATCCGCGCGCCCTCCGCCACGCCCCGCGCCGCCCGGGCGAGACCTCGGGCGCCCTCCCTCACCCCCTTACCGACCACCCCGCCGCTGGGTACGGGGCAGAACCTCAGCCCCCTTTGGGGCACCAAGCGGGCCTCTAGCCCGCCGGGGGTCCCACAGTAAAGGAGCTCCACCTGTTGCTCCCTCAACGTCTCCGCGAGCGCTAAGAGCGGGTACACGTGTCCGCCGGTCCCTCCGCCCGTGAGGATCACCCGCATGGCCTCACGCCGCCCACCCCCGATCCGGGGCTTTCTCGGTCCGGGCGAGCTCCCGGACGTATCGGGAGAGGTTGAGGCAGATGCCGCACGCCACCAGCAGTGCGAACAGGGATGAACCTCCGAAGCTCAGGTAGGGCAACGGTACGCCCACCACGGGCAAGGCTCCGGAGACCGCGCCGATGTTGAGCACGACCTGGGAAGCGATCCAGCTCCCCACGCCCGTGGCCAGCAGGGCCCCGTATCGGTCCGGCGCATACAGGGCGAGGCGCCGGATCCGGAGGAGGAGCAGGAAGTACAGGGCCACGAGGCCGGCCACGCCCACGAGTCCCAGTTCCTCCGCGAGGATGCTGAACACGAAGTCCGTGTGGCGCTCCGGGAGGTAGAAGAACTTCTGGGTGCTCCGCCCGATCCCCACCCCCCAGATCCCCCCGGAACCGATGGCGATGAGGGACTGCACCACGTGGAAGCCGATGCCCTGGGGATCCCGCCAGGGATCCAAGAAGGCCAGCAACCGATCCCGGCGGTACGGCTCGGAGAGGGCCAGCCAGAGGGCCAACAGTCCCCCCGTCGCGAGAACCGCGCCGAGGTGGCGCGCCCGGACGCCGGCGGCGAACAGCAGGCTCAGGGTGATGGTGCCCAGCACCACGGCGCTCCCCATGTCGGGCTGGCGCATCACGAGCCCCCCCAGGAGACCGAGGACCAGGAGCGGGGGAGCAAGCCCCCGCCATGGGTCGCGGAGGACGGGTCCCCGGCCCGCGAGGAAGTGCGCCAGGTACAGGACGAGGGCGAGCTTCGCCCCCTCCACCGGCTGCACGGTCACGGGCCCCAGATCCACCCACCGCCGGGCGCCGTTCACCAGCACGCCCACGCCGGGAATCAGCACCGCCCCCAGGGACGCCACGGACAACAGGAGCAACCACGGGACCAGGCGCCGCCACGTGCGGTAGTGGATCCGGGAAGCCGCGGCCAGGCCCACGCCGCCCAGCCCCACCCACACCAGCTGCCGCTTGAGGAAGTAGGCGGCGTCTCCGTACGTCTCCAGGGCCGCCACGCTGCTCGCGCTGTAGATCACCACCAAACCGCCCAGGCACAGGGCCACCACCGCTCCGAACAGCAGGGGATCCGGACGGCCGCGGACCTGGACGCTCATGAGGTCCTCCCCGCTGGCCCCTCAAGGGCGCGCACCAGGGCACAGAAGACCTCCGCCCGCTCCCGGTAGTCCCGGAACTGGTCGAAGGACTCACAGCCCGGGGAGAGGAGCACGGCTTCCCCCGGACGCAGGAGCTGCACCGCCCGCCGCACGGCCCGCGGCAAGGTCCCCACCTCCAGCACCTCCGCGGGGAGGTCACGGAAGGCGGAACGCATGGCCTCCGCGCACTCACCGATGAGGTAAATGGCCCGCACGGGAGAGACCCGCAGGGCCTCCCGCATGGGCGCGAAGTCCTCCGGGACTGCGCCCGGACGCCTCCCGCCCGCGATGAGCACGAAGGGTCGCCGCATGGCCCGGATCGCGGCCGCGGCCGCCGCGGGGTTTGTGGCGAGGGAGTCCTCGATGAACTGCACCCCCTGGTACTCCCCCACCGGCGCGAGCCGGTGGGGCAGCCCCTCAAATGTCCGTAACACCTGCGCCATGGCCTGCGGCCTGACCCCGAGGGCACCTGCCGCCGCGCAGGCCGCGAGGGCGTTGCGGACCATGTGCTCTCCGGGGACCGGGAGGTCTGCCACGGGCAGGACCCGCTCTCCGAAGGCCACGATCCACCCGTCCGCCACCCACGCGCCCGCGCCAAGCTTCGGGGGGAGAGGGCTCGCGATGGCGAAGGGCACCAAGCGTGCCCGGATGCCCGAGAGGAGCGAGGCGCACACGGGATCGTCCACGTCCAGGACGGCCACGTCCGCTGGGGTCTGGTACCGGAAGATGGTGGCCTTGCAGGCCACGTAGGCCTCGAAGGATCCGTGGTCGTCCAGGTGGTGGGGGGCAAGGTTCGTGAGGACCGCCACCCGCGGGCTGCGGTCCAGCTGCAGCAGCTGCCGGTTGCTGATCTCCAGGACCACCCAATCCGCGGGATCCAGCCGATCCAGGAGATTGAGCAGGGGGACGTGGGTGCGGTCGTTGCCGCTGAAGTGGGCGCGCCGGCCGTCCGCGGTAAGCATCCGGTAGAGGAGGGTGCCCACGGTGAACTTGCCGTTCGTGCCCGTCACGCCCACCACCGGGCACGGGCAGAGCTGCAGCGCGAGCCGGGTCATGCTGTGTCGCTCCACCTGCACGGGCAAGCGCTGGAGGGGCTCGTTCTCCGGGTAGCGGAACCACGCCTGCGGCAAAAACACCACCTCCGCCGCCTCGATCCCCTCCAGGTACCGGTCCCGCCACCGGATGGGAACGGGGCCCTCAAGCCACCGCCGGATGGCGGCCTCCTGCTCCTCCGGGGACATCCAGAGGTGAGTGCGGCGGAAGACCTCGGGGAAGGTGTCTGGGGTCGAGAGATCGTGGACGGTGAAGGTGTCTACGCCGTGCGCGAGGAGGTAATCCGCCACCGCAGACCCCTCGGTCCCGCTCAGGCCCAGCACGTGGATGCGGCGTCCGCGCAGGGAAGCGAGAAGATCCGGCATCTCAGGCCTCCTACAGGGCCAGCCCCAGCCCTCCCAGCGCCGCGAGGGCCGCGAGCACGTAGAACCGGGTCACGATCTGCGGCTCCGACCACCCCAGGAGCTCGAAGTGGTGGTGGAGGGGGGAACTGCGGAAGATGCGGCGCCCCCGAGTGGCCTTGAAGTACCCCACCTGCAGGATCACGGAGAGGGCCTCCGCCACGAACACCGCGCCCACCACCACCAGCACGAGCTCCGTCTTGGTCCCCAGCGCGAGAGCCGCGAGGGCCCCGCCCAGGGCCTGGGAGCCCACGTCGCCCATCATCACCTGGGCGGGATGGGCGTTGTACCACAGGAAGCCCAGACATGCGCCCGCCACGGCGCCGGCGAAGGGCGCGAGCGGCGCCTGGTCCGTGCGAAGGGCGATGACGACGTAGCTCAAAAACGCCGTGGCCGCGGTCCCGGCCGCAAGGCCGTCGAGCCCGTCCGTGAGGTTTAAGGCGTTCACGAATCCCGTCACGTACACCGCGGCAAAGAGCGGGTAGGCCCACCCCAGCTCCCACGTCCCGAAAAACGGCACGTGGAGGGCCGTTCCCTGCGGGCTCAGGCGGGCCGCGATCCAACCCAGCAGGGCGCCGAGCGGGAGCTGGAGCGCGAGCTTTTCCCGGGCCCGCAGCCCCAGATTTCTCTTCCGTCGCACGCTGCGGTAGTCGTCCCAAAACCCGATGGCCCCGTACCCGCAGAGGGCGAGGATCGCGAGTCTGACCGAGGGCGTCCACTCCGCAGCCGCCGCGGTGGCCACCAGCACGGCGGCGATGAGCACGAGGCCGCCCAGGGTGGGCGTACCGGACTTCGATCGGTGGCGGGGCGGCGCGTCCTCGCTGATGGGCTGAACGGCCCAGCTCCGCAGCCACGGGATCACGAACCGGCCCGCCACAAGCACCACGAACCCTCCCAAGGCGGTGCTCAGAACGACCCGTTCCATCCCAGGGCCTCCGCCACCCGCTCCAGCCCCACGGCCCGGGAGGCCTTGACGAGCACCAGGTCTCCGGGCTCGACCCGCTCCGCCGCATATCGGGCCGCCTCCTCCGCATCCGCCACCAGCACCACGCGCTCCTGGGGCATCCCCGCCTCCCGCGCGCCCCGGGCGATGAGCCCTCCGCCTTCCCCCACGGCCACGAGCAGGTCCACCCCCTCCGCGGCGCACCACCGCCCCGCCTCCAGGTGCGCGGCCTCCCGCGCCGGCCCCAGCTCCCGCATCTCCCCCAGCACCGCCACCAGCCGGCGGCCACGCCGGAGGACCCGCACGGTCTCGAACGCGGCCCGAAGGGACTCCGGGCTGGCGTTGTACGCGTCGTTGACGAGGAGGACCCCACGGGCGGTCTGCTGGACCTCCAGCCGCATCCGGGGCGGCCGGAACCGTACCAGGATCTCCCCCACGGCCTCCAAGGGCACCCCGCACACCCATCCCACGGCCGCGGCCGCAAGGGCGTTCAAGACCAGGTGGCGGCCGGGAAGGGGAAGACCCGTCCGGAAGCGGCCGTGGGGCGTACGGAGGACGAACCGCACCCCGTGCGCTTCCACCTCGATGTCCTCCGCCCGCACCTCTCCCTCCTCGATCCCGTAGAACACCACCTGGGCCCTTGTCTTGCGGCCCATGGCACGCACCCTGGGATCGTCCGCGTGGAGCACCGCCCACCCGTGCGCGGGCAAGGCCTCCACCAGCTCCGCCTTCGCCCGGGCGATGTTCTCCACAGAGCCCAACAGCTCCAGATGCGCGTGTCCCACGTTCGTCACGACCCCGATCTCCGGACGCACCGCCATGCACAGTTCCCGGATCTGTCCCAGACCCCGCATGGCGAGCTCCACCACCACGAACCGGTGCGTCGCCTCCAGGCCGAACAGGGTGAGAGGAACGCCCAGCTCCGCGTTCCACTCCGGCGCGGAGACGTGCACCGGGTAGGTAGAGGCGAGCACCGCCCCGATGAGCTGTGTGGTGGTGGTCTTCCCCGCACTTCCCGTGACCCCCACGGCCTGCACCGCGAACCGGGATCGCCACAGGGCCGCGAGGGGCAGCAGCGCCTGGATGGTGTCCGGCACGAGGACGAGCGGAATGCCTGCCTCCACAGGTCGGGAGACCAGGGCCGCCGCGGCACCCCGCGCCGCGGCCGCCTGCACGAAGTCGTGGCCGTCCCTCCGGGGACCCCGCAGGGCCACGAAGAGCCCGCCGGGTCGCACGGCATCGCTGTGCACCGCGATGCTGCAGATGTCGACCCGTGGATCCCCCAGGACCACCCCCGCTGTCGCGGAGGCCACCTCCGCCAAGGTGAGCAACCCCTCACCGCCCGCCATACCCGCGCCCCCGCAGGGCTTTCCGCGCCTCCTCCCGGTCATCGAAGGGGATCCGCTCGGTGCCCACGATCTGGTAGGCTTCATGCCCCTTCCCGCAGATGAGCACCACGTCCCCGGATCTCGCTTCCGCGATGGCCTGTCGGATGGCGACCCGGCGATCGGGCTCTACGAGGCAGCGCGCACCGTCCACCACGCCGGCCAGGATCTGCTCGAGGATGCGTAAGGGATCCTCGGTCCGGGGGTTGTCGGAGGTGAGGACCACGACGTCCGCCCGCTCCGAGGCGATGCGGCCCATCACGGGCCGCTTGGTGGGATCCCGGTCTCCGCCACACCCGAACACCACGATCACCCGGCCGCGCGTGAGCGCGCGCGCGGTCTCGAGCACTGCCCGCAGCGCATCGGGGGTGTGGGCGTAGTCCACGACCACCTCGAAGTCCTGCCCTTCGTCAACGCGCTCGAACCGGCCCGGAAGGCCGGGAAACTGCCGCAACGCGTCCGCCATGGCATCGAGCGGTACGCCGAAGTGCTCGCCCAGGGCGATGGCGCACAGGGCGTTGAGGACGTTGAAGGTCCCGCACAGGGGAGATCGGAACCGCGCGCGTCCTCGGGGCGTGCGCACGGTGAAGGTCGCTCCTCCCGGATCCAGCGCCACCGCCTCCGCCCGCACGTGGGCCTCCGGCCCGAAACCGTACGTCAGAACCGGCGCACGACTCCGGGCCGCCATGTAGGCACCTGCTGGATCCTCGCGGTTAATCACGCAGACGCCGTCCGGTTCCACCCGTTCGAAGAGCAGGGCCTTCGCGTCCCGGTAGGCCTCCAGGGTGCCGTGGAAGTCCAGGTGGTCGGGGGTGAGGTTGGTGAAGGCCGCGGCCGCAAACCGCACCCCGCCCACCCGCTCCTGCGCGAGGGCATGGGAAGCCACCTCCACGGCCGCGAACCGCAGGCCGCTTCTCACCATCCGGTGGAGCAGGGCATGGAGCTCCGGGGCCTCCGGGGTGGTGAGGGAAAGGGGCAGCACCTCCGAGCCCACCACCGCGCCGAGGCTCCCGATGACCCCACACGGCCACCCTCCTGCCTCCAGTACCGCCCGCAGGAGGTAGGTGACGGTTCCCTTGCCGTTCGTGCCGGTGACCCCGATCACCTGCAGGTGGTGGGAGGGACGGCCGTAGAAGGCGGAGGCAAGCGGCCCCAAGGCCTGCCGCACGGAGGGGACCACGACCTGCGGCACCCGGACGCCCACCGGCCGCTCCACCAACACCGCCACCGCGCCCCGGGCCACGGCCTCGGGGGCGAACGCATGGCCGTCGTGGTGCCGGCCGGGGACGGCGCAGAACAGCTCCCCGGGCTGCACCGTGCGGGAGTCACAGGAGATCCCGCGGATCTCTCCGTCCGCCCCGCCCAGGAGCGTGTACGCGGGGAGGATGCGCAGGAGTTCCTTTAGCCGCATGCGCACCTCGGCGGGTGGTGTCCGTTCGCGATTATACGCCCTTCAGTCCCGGAGGTCCGGGCCGCTTTCCGGGACCACGGGTCCTCCGTCCGGCGGGATGCGCAGGTGCCACAGCACCTGGGAGGCGATCCGCCGGAACACGGGAGCCGCCACCACCCCGCCGTAGTACGCTCCCCGGGGTTCGTCCAGCAGCACCAGGATGGCAAGCCGCGGGCTGGTGGCGGGAACGATCCCCACGAAGGAGGCCACGTACTTCCCGGGAAGATACCCGCCCCGGGGATCCGGCTTCTGCGCGGTTCCCGTCTTGCCCGCCACCGTATACCCCTCGATGGCCGCGGCCCTGCCCGTGCCGTCCACGACCGCCCGCACCATCATCTCCAGCAGCGCTCGGGCAATCCGCGGGCTGAGCACGCGGGCTGAGGCGGAGGCCCGGGGAGACTCCAGCACCTGCCCATCTGGGCTCCGGAGGAAGGAGACCAGGGTAGGGCGCACCAGCAGACCTCCGTTGCCGATGGCGGCCACGGCCCGGAGGAGCTGCAAGGGGGTCACCGCGATGCCCTGCCCGAAACTCAGGGTATACAGGTCCGGGCCCGTCCACTCCGCGGGGGAGCGGACGATCCCCGCGGCTTCCCCCGGCAGCTCCACGCCCGTGGGCTGCCCGAACCCGAACCGGAGGATGGCCTGGTAAAGGCGATCCGGTCCCAACCGCGCCGCGGTGAGGGCAGCGCCCACGTTGCAGGAGAGGCGCAGGATGTCCGCGGGCCGCACCTCCCCGTGGGCCTCGCCCTGGGCCTCTCGGATGCGATGACCGCCCGGCACCCGGAGGAACCCGGGGCAATAGAAGGTGGTCTCGGAACGCACGACACCGGCCTCTAGGGCCGCGCCCATCACCACGAGTTTGAAGGTGCTCCCGGGCTCGTACACCTCCGCCACCGCCCGGTTGCGCCAGACTTCGGGAGGAACCTGCGCGTACCGGTTCGGATCGAACCGGGGAACGTTGGCGACCGCCAGCAGTTCCCCGGTCCGCACGTCCATCACCATCGCCACGCCTGCCCGGGCCCTATAGGCCTGGACCGCCTCCAGCATCTCTCGCTCCGCGAGGTGCTGGATCACCGCGTCCAGGGTGAGGAAGAGGTCCGCGCCGTTCCGGGGGGCGATCCGCACCTGCCGACCCTCCAGGATCTCCCGGCCCAGGGCATCCCGCACGCGCACCGCCCGGCCCGGGGTCCCCCGCAGCATCGCGTCGTAGCGGGCTTCCAACCCCCACAGCCCCTGGTTGTCGATGCCCGTAAACCCCAACACCTGCGCGGCGAGAGGACCGAGGGGGTAAGCGCGCCTCTCCTCCCGCTCGAACCCGAGCTGGCCCTCCAGTCCCAGCGCCCGCAGCCGCTGGACCACCTGGGAGGGAAGGTGGCGGGCGATCCATACGAAGTACCGGTCGGGCACGAGCCGTTCCTGGATCTGCTCCGGCGGCACATGGAGCACCGCCGCGACCCGGCGCGCGAAGGCCTGCGGGTCCCGGATGTTCCGGGGAACCGCATAGACGCTCTCCACGGGCACGTTCGTGGCGAGCTCCCGGCCGTTCCGGTCGTAGATCCGGCCCCGGGAGGCGGGAAGCACCAGAAGGTCTGTCCGCTGGCGGACGGCCAGGTCCCGCATGGCCTCGGACCGAGCAACCTGCCAGTACGCCACCCGGGCCGTGACGAGGAGGAAGAGGAGCGTCCAGCCGAAAAAGAGGACTCGGATGCGCGCCCGGAGCGGGGAGGAGGCCGAGCGCCTCCGGATCACCGACCCTCGTGGGCGAGGGCCAGGTCTTCCCAAAGCTGCACCACCAGCTGCACCCACCACGGGCGGCGGTCCACCGCGGCGGGCGCGGGCTCCGGGGGCGGAGGAACCACCACCACGGCGCGCTGGGCCTCCGTGGGCGGGGTCAGCCCCAGGCCCCGGCTCAGCCGCTCGATGCGTTCCGGAGCGCGCAGGGCCGCCACCTGCGCCCGCAGCCGGGCCTGTTCCTGTTGAAGGCGGTCCACCTCCCCGCGCAGGACCCGCAGCCGCTCCCCGCGCTGGGCGGCCATCGTCTCCAGCCAAACGTTGACCACCAGGAGGAACGCGAGCAGGACCGCGGTCCACAGCGCTCGTCCCAGTGGGGAGACGTGTCTTTCCCGGAGCCGGCGGGAAGGAGGAGGATCGGGAAGGGAGCGGGCGAGGGGCACGGTCATGGCTCGATCCTCTCCGCGGCCCGCAGTCGGGCACTCCGGGCATGGGGATTGGCCCGCACCTCCTCCGGGGAGGGACGGATGGGCTTGGGCGTGAGCACCCGCAGGGGCTTTGCGCTCCGGAGCGCGTGCTTGACGATGCGATCCTCCAGGGAGTGGAAGCTGATGACCACCAGCCGACCGCCCAGACCCAACACCTCCACCGCCTGGGGGAGCGCCTGCTCCAGGGCCTCCAGCTCGCGGTTCACCGCAATGCGCAGGGCCTGGAAGGTGCGGGTGGCCACGTCCACCCTCCGGGGCCACGCCCTCCTGGGGACCGCGCGGAGGACCGCTTCCCGCAGCTCCTGGGTGGTGGAAAGCGGCCGGCGCCGGACGATCTCCCGGGCGATGCGGGCGGCGAAGGGCTCTTCCCCGTACCGCCGGAGGAGGTCCGCCAGCTCCTTCTCGGACAGGCGGTTCACGAGATCCGCGGCGGTGACGGGAGAGGCGGGATCCATGCGCATGTCCAGAGGGCCCGCGAGTCGGAAACTGAAGCCCCGATGGGGTGTTGCGAGCTGCAGTCCAGAAACCCCCAGATCCATGAGCACCCCCTGCACCCGTGCGATCCCGAGAGTCCGGAGGACGTGCTGGAGATCCGCGAAGTTGGCCTGCACGAGTTGCACGGCATCTCCGAACCGCTCCAGGCGCCTTCGGGCCACCGCGAGGGCCTCTGGATCCAGGTCCAGCCCCACGAGCCTTCCTCCGGGGAGGATGCGCTCCAGGATGGCCTCCGCGTGTCCTCCCGTGCCCACGGTGGCGTCCACGTAGAGGCCTCCGGGCCTGGGATCCAGCCAGGTGAGGACCTCCTGCAGGAGGACGGGGACGTGGAGGGAGACCATGGGGATGCGCGGGGAGCGGGACCCGGTGCCGCCGCGTCTAGGGGAGTCTGCGGAGCATCGGGCAGAGGGGGGCTGCGAGGGGTACGGCGTCGTCGCTGCGATCAAGGCTCGTCGAGTGCTCGACCGGGTCCCGGTCTCCGCGCATCCCTCACTTCACAGAACCATCTCGCGCATGGCCTCCAGCAGCTTCGCCTCGTCCTGCTCCGTCTGGGCGAGATACTGCTGCCAACGCTCCTTGCTCCAGATCTCCAACTTATGGATGAGGCCCACCACCACCACCTCCCGCTGGATCCCCGCGTGCTCCCGCAGGGGCGCAGGAAGGACGAACCGGCCCTGTCGGTCCAGCTCCACGTCCACCGCGCTTCCCAGCAGGTACCGGACGAACTGGCGGTTCGCGATGGGCTGCGCCCGCAACTTCTCCTCCACCACCTGCCACTGCTCCTCCGGGTAGACCACCACGCACCCGTCGAACCCCCGGGTGACCACGAACCGATCCCCCAGGGCCCGCCGGAACCTGGGGGGGATGACGAGACGACCCTTCTCGTCCAGCACATAGTGGAACTCACCCTTGAACATGCCCCCAGTACCCGGTGGCAGCTTCTCCCCACCATTCCCCACCGTTCCCCACCAATTCTCGACCCATCCCCCGATTCCTGCTGGGTGCACGAAGATTCTCGAAGAAAGTTTTCAGAAAGTGAAGAGAACAGCCTTTCGCAGCTCAGTAGACCAGTTCGAGGGTCCCGTTGCGGTGCCGGATCACGATGAGGTCCCCGCTCTCCTGGAGGCTCTGGATGGCAGGCGTGATGCGGTCGATGAGCACGCTACGCAGGGCGAGTTCTCCGGGTCCTCTTCCCTCGAACGCCTTCCCACAGGAGGTGCAGTAGGCCCCCCGCCGGGGGACGAACACCCCGCGCACCTGGCTCCACCGGATGGTCACGTTGGGGACCACGTTCGGGCTTCCGCAGTACGGGCAATCCATGGATTCCGCCCCGACACCGTTCGATATCGACCAGGAGAGGCGGCCTATAAGCCGGGTTCTGTCCGCCGCACGGGCGGCGGGGCGGCCATCTCTCTGGGACCTCCGTTGCCGGAGGCCTCAAGCGGCCTACCCGGGGATCAGCGGGCCACCTCCTCTCCCCCTACCTGGCCTTGCTCCGGGTGGGGTTTGCCTGGCCGGCGTGTCACCACGCCGCCGGTGCGCTCTTACCGCACCTTTGCACCCTTACCCCCCGCCGGCTCCGAAGCCGGCAGGAGGCGGTATGTTTCTGTGGCACTTTCCCTGGGGTCACCCCCGGTGGGTGTTACCCACCACCCTGCCCTGTGGAGCCCGGACTTTCCTCCCTCCTCGGTCGGAGGGCGGCCGCCCGGCCGCCTCTCCTGGTTTCCACACTCCATTATAACGGATGGGCATCCAGGGCCCGGTTCGCGAGCTCGTCCGCCCGGGTGTTCTCTTCCCGCCGGACCGTCCGGATCACCGCTTCCCGGAACTCCCCCAATTTCCTCCGCGCCTCCTCGTACAGGGGCCGCAGCTGGGGACTGCGCACCCGATACTGCCCCCGTAGCTGCCGCGCCACCAGCTCGCTGTCCACCCGGATTTCCACCCGCGTGGCACCCAGCTCCGCGGCCACCTCGAGTCCTCGGAGCACAGCCCGGTACTCCGCCACGTTGTTCGTGGCTTCCCCGATCTGCTCCGAGATCTCCCGGAGAACCTGCCCCTGTGGGGTCTCGACCACCACGCCGATGGCCGCGGGGCCGGGATTCCCCCGGGAGGCCCCGTCCGCCCGAACGATGGCCTTCACCGGATCCCCCACCTTCTTCTTTCAGGGTTCCCGGCCTGCCCGGAAAGGACCGATTCCTGGTCGGGGCGGGCGGATTTGAACCGCCGACCTCAGCGTCCCGAACGCTGCGCGCTCACCAAGCTGCGCCACGCCCCGACGCTTCTGTCTCGACCCATGCAACGCAGGAAGGTTCCCGTGTCTTTCAGGACGAACCCGGCTCCTCGCCGGACTCCTTCCCTCCCTGCAGCGCCTGGCGCAGCAGATCCCCGGCCACATCCCCGATGGTCACGCGGCCCGCGTGGACCTGCGTCTGCTGGTACTCCGCCAGCTGCTGGCGCTCCCGCTCCCGCGCCAGCCGCCGCACGCTCAGCACCATCCGCCGCTGCTCAGGCCGCAGCTCGATGATGACGGCCTCGACCTGCTGACCGGGCTGCAGCACCTCCTCCAGCTTCGACACCCGCCGCTCCGCCACCTCGCTCGCGGGCAAAAACCCGTCCACGTCCCCCAGCCGCACGAAGGCACCGGAGGGTGCCAGACGGACCACCTTCCCGCGCACCACTTCCCCGACCCGGTAGCGGTGCGGAACCTCCGTCCAGGGATCCGGCAGCACCTGCTTGAGGCTCAGGCTGATCTTCCCGGTCTGCGGGTCCACCTTGATCACCCGGACCCGGATGTGCTGCCCCCGGCGGAGCACCTCGGAGGGATGCTTGATGTAGGTCCAGGAGATCTCGCTGATGGGCAGGAGCGCATCGACCCCGCCGATGTCCACGAAGGCTCCGAAGTCTACGATCCGGCGGACCACGCCGTCCCGCTCATCCCCTTCCCGGAGGGTGCGGAACAGCTCCTCCCGCAACCGCGCCCGCTCCTCCTCCACCGCCTGCCGGTGGGAGAGGATGACCCGGTTGCGCTCCCGATCCACCTCGATGACCTTCAGCGGGATGCTCTCCCCCACCAGGTTCTCGAACCGACGCCCCTTCACCTGGGAGAGGTCCACGTGCGAGCCCGGCACGAACCCCCTCAGTCCGATGTCCACCACCAGACCGCCCTTGACCCGATCCACCACCATGGCGTGGAGGATCTGGCCCTCCCGGAAGGCGCTCTCCACCCGATCCCATGCCAGCAACGCGTCCGCTCTCCGTTTGCTCAGGAGGATGTTCCCCTCCTCCTGCTCCACCTTCATCACGTAGACGTCAATCTCCGCTCCCACCTGGAGCTGCGCGGTGTCCTCCTCCCGGAGCTCCCGGGGCGGGATGAGCCCTTCGGACTTCGCTCCGATGTCCACGAGCACCCCTTCGTTGTCGATGCGCACCACCGTGCCCCGCACGATGGAGTGCGCCTCCACCCGGGGAACCGCGCCCTCCATGGTGACCTCATCTGAACGCTCCGTCCGAGTCTCCTCCGCCATGGGCCGCCCCATCCTCTCGATGTCACACGCAGCAAGTCATTATACCTGTCTATTCTCCCCACAGGCAAGCGCAGGGGGCCGCTCCCTCAGATGGCCCAGTAGTGCCGCAGCACCGCCCGCACGCCCCGGACCCGGGCCTGGATGGTGCCGTACGGGCACTCCCGGGGAGGCGTCTCGGCGGGAGCCGACTCCAGAGGTTCGCCGGCCAGCACGGAGAGGGTGTGGGCCACGGACCAGCCCAGGGCCTGCGGATCGTAGCCGCCCTCCAGAATGCCCGCCACGCGGCCTTCGCACCACCGCCGGGCACCCTCCACCAACATCCCGCAGAGGTTCCCGAACCCGGCACTCGTGAGCGCCATGCGCCCTAGAGGATCTGCCTGGTGGGCATCGAAGCCCGCAGAGACGAGTACCAGCTGGGGACGGAACGCGTCCCCCAAGGGGAGCACGATCTCCTCGAACACCGTCCGGTATCCTCCCTCGCCCGTGCCCGGAGGAAGGGGCACGTTCACCGTGAATCCCTCACCCTCGCCTGCCCCCACCTCCTCCACCTGGCCCGTCCCCGGATACCAGAACTCCTGGTGCAGGGAGATCACGAGGACTTTTCCGTCCCGGTAGAAGATCTCCTGGGTTCCGTTGCCGTGGTGCACGTCCCAGTCCACGATCATCACCCGCTCCACGGCCTGCCGATCCATCACGAGCCGCGCGGCCAGGGCCACGTGGTTGACGAGGCAGAAGCCCATGGCGCGGGTCGGGGTGGCGTGGTGGCCCGGCGGCCGGAGGAGGGCGAAGGCCCGGTGCACGCGGCCCGTGGCAACGGCCTCCGCGGCGTGCACCGCGGCTCCCGCGGCCGCCCGCAGCGCGGCCCAGGATCCCGAGGAGACGTAGGTATCCGGATCCAGCTGCCCTCCGCCCGACCGATCCAGGTCCTGGATCCGCTCCACCAAGGCCCGGCTGTGCACCGCGAGCAGGGCCTCGGGATCCAGGAGCTCAGGTTCCTCGCGCGGGAGCCGTTCCCACAGGTCCGTGCGCTGCAGCACCTGCTCGACGGCCGCCAACCGCTCGGGCCGCTCCGGGTGCCCCGGCGGATTTCTGTGCCGCCGGCAGTCCGGGTGCGTCACCAGCAAGAAGCGCATGCTAGGGCCGGAACTCCCGCACGAAGCGGCCGTCCAGGTACACCTGGACGATGGCGTACCCATAGACCTCCAGCCACCGCGTCAGCCGTTCCCTTGCCCGGTGCCGTCCCCGGTACACCTCCCGCACGCCCCGCTGGTCCACGGCCACGATCCGCACCTCCTGCGGATCTCCCGGAGGCAGGTGCACCACGACCCGTACCCGTCGGGTCTCTCCTGCCTCCCGGCCAGGCTCCACCGCCACCTCGGCGGAGGGAATCGCCCCGCCCGGCTCCGGCGTGCTCTCCGGAGGCGTGGGCTCCCCCGGGATGGGGGAAGGGGCTGGAGGGCTCGGGGAGGGGAGCGGAGGGGGTTCGGGGGTGGGTGGGGGCGCGGTGGCGATGAGGACCGTGATCCCCTCCCCCCGGCGCACCCTGGCTCCCGGAGGCGGAACCTGCTCCACCACGGTTCCCGGCGGCGCGTCCTCGCGGGGAGCATACCGTACCCGTTCCAGGGGAAGGCCCAGCGGTGCGAGTCTTGCCCGGGCCTCGTCCAGGGTAAGTCCCACCAGGTCCGGGACCTCGAGGAGCTCCGGCCCCTTGCTCACCACCAGACTCACCGTGCTCGAACGCGGGACCCGGGTCTGAGCAGCCGGTTCCTGGGCGATGACCACCCCGCTCGGGAGGCGGTCGTGGTAGGCTTCCCGCACCTCACCCAGGCGCAAGCGCGCCTGGGTGAGGAGGATCCGGGCCTCGTGGAGGGGCCGGTTCGTCACGTCCGGAACCTGCACCATCTCCGGTCCCTGGCTCACCACCACCTGGACCACCCGCCCTTCCCGGACCCGCATCCCGGGAGGCGGCACCTGGTCCACCACGGTGTTGACCGGATAGCGATCGTGGTACTCCCGGCGCAGCACCTCTAATCTCAGGCCCGCACTCGCGAGGATGGCCTGGGCCTGCTCTATGGGCTTTCCCCGCAGGTCCGGGACCACCACTTCCGCCACGGTGAAGTACTCGTTCACCGCCCGCCAGGCCGCGACCGCGGCCCCGATGGCCACGAGGAGCAGGAGCCCCGCCACGCCCACGGGAGAGACCCCCCGCCTCGGATCCCTCCGCCGGGGAGGGGTCCGCGACATCTCCCGCCCGCGGACGACCACCGTGGGCAACTCCCGCCAGGAGTCCGTCCGACCCTCGAGGTCCGCACAGAACTCCTCCGCGGACGGGTACCGGTGGAGGGGAGACTTCGCGAGGGCCCGGAGCACGATGCCCTCCAAGCGCGGGGAGATCTGGGGATTCACGCTTCGGGGGGGAGGGGGTGGGTCGTGCACGTGCCGCAGGGCGACGGTGATGGGGGACTCCCCATCGAAGGGAAGCCGGCCCGTGAGCAGTTCGTACAGGACCACGCCGAGGGCGTACAGGTCCGCGCTCGGCCCCACAGGGTTGCCGAGGGCCTGCTCGGGTGCGAGATAGTGCACGGAGCCGAGCACGGTACCGGTCTCCGTGATGGTGGCGCTGGTGGCGGCGCGGGCGATCCCGAAATCCGTGACCTTCACGGCCCCGTCCGGGGTCACGAGGATGTTCTGGGGCTTTATGTCCCGGTGCACGATGCCCTGCCTGTGCGCGTAAGCGAGGGCTTTGCATACCTCCACGGCGATGCGCACCGCCTCCTCTTCCCGCAAGCGTCCCCGGCGCCTCAGGAGGGTCTTGAGATCCGTTCCCTCCACGAACTCCATCACGATGAAGTGCACGCCGCGATCGCTGCCGCTCTCCAGCACGGGGACGATGTTGGGGTGCCGCAGCTGCGAGGCGGCCCGGGCCTCCCGCTGGAAGCGCTCCACGAACTCCCGGTCGTGGGCGTGATGCTCGTGGAGAACCTTCACCGCCACCACCGCACCGTCTTCTCGACGACGGGCCCGGAAAACCGTGGCCATCCCCCCCTGCCCCACGGGCTCCAGCAGCTCGTACTTCCCTCCCAGGACCGTCCCGATGGTCACCGCCATCACCGCACCCGTTCCAGAGCCCGCCGGAGGACCTCCCGGGCCATGGGCGCCGCTACCTGTCCTCCCGTGCCGCCGCGCTCCACCACCACCGCCACCACCACCCGGGGCCGCTCGGCGGGTGCGAACCCGATGAACCACGCGTGGGGCGCACCCCCGGGAGCCGTGGCGGTCCCCGTCTTCCCCGCCACCGCCACGCCGGGAAGGGCAGCCGCGCGTCCGGTGCCCCGTGCCACCACCTCCACCATGGTATCGCGGAGGGAACCTGCCACCTCCTCCACGAGGATCCGCTCGCCGGGCTTCGGCCGGTATCGCTCCACCACCTGCCCGTCTCCCGCGCGCACCTGGGCCACCACGTACGGCCTGAGCCGCACGCCCCCCCGCGCCACCACCGCGGTGAGAAGGGCCATCTGCAAGGGGGTGACGAGCAGGCTTCCCTGTCCGAAGCTCAGCTGCGCCACGCCATCCCCTGCCACCTCCTCGGGATCCGGAAGGTGGCCCGCTTCGCTGGGGAGCTCAAAATCCGGGGAGGTCCCCAGTCCGAACGCCGCGGCGAACTCCCGCAGGCTCGCTCCTCCCACCCGGAGGCCCACGTGCACGAAGACCACGTTGCAGCTCCACACCAGCGCCTCCCGGAGGGTGATGGGTCCGTGGGCCTGCCCTCCGAAGTCCAGGATGGGACGGCCCCGCACCAGGACGAATCCCGGGCAGAAGAAGCGCGTATCCGGTTTCGCGGCCTTGCGGCTCAGGGCCGCGGCCATGGTGACCACCTTGAAGGTGGAGCCGGGCGGGTACAGTCCGTGCGTGGCCCGGTTCAGGAGAGGGCTGGTGGGATCCCGACGCAGAACGGCCCAGTCCCGCTCCAGCTGGTTGGGATCGAAGGAGGGGGCACTCGCCATCGCCAGGAGCGCACCGTCCCGGGGATCCAGGACCACCACCGCACCCCTCCGGCCTTCCAGGACCTGCGCGGCGGCTTTCTGGATCTCCTGATCCACCGTGAGGACCACGTCGAAGCCCCTCGGCCTCCGCCCCAGGGCCCGATCCCGCCACTCCTCCCACGGCGTGCGCTCCGCGGCTCCCAGCAGGATCCCGTCCAAGGCCGCCTCCAGCCCGGCCTTTCCCAGGCGGGGGTGCCGGTACCCCACCAGGTGCGCGAAGAGGGAACCCGTAGGGTACTCCCGGACCGCCCGCCGGGCCTCCATGCGGGTGCGGGCAAGCGGCAGGAGGTTGCGGTCCAGAAGAGCTCCCCGCTCTACCCGCTCCTCTGCCAGCAGGAGCCGGGGGTTCCGGGGATCCTGGGCGAGCCGCGGGCCCATCCACACCTGCCAGTATGCGGCCCCGAGGGCCTGGAGGACGAAGAGGGCCAGCAGGAAGCCCGCCAGCCTGCGGATGCGTCCCGTCACGTTCTCCTCCCGTGCGGGACCTCCTCGTGATGCGAGATCCCCATCAGCAGGCCCAGGAGCACGAAGTTGCTCACCATCGCGGATCCCCCGTAGCTCACGAAGGGCATCGGGATCCCCGTGAGGGGGACCAGGCGCAGGGACCCTCCGAGGATGAGGAGGGTCTGGGCCGCGAGCACGAGGCTCACGCCCGCGGCCAGCAGCCGGGAGAAGGCCCGCCTCGCCCGCAGGGCGATCCGAAACCCCCGGACCACGAGGATCATATAGAGCAGGATCACGCCCAGGGCTCCCGCGTATCCCAGCTCCTCCCCGATGGCCGCGAAGACGAGATCCGTGTGCACCGCGGGGATGAGCTCGGGATACCCGAGTCCGAGCCCGGTTCCCGCAAGCCCCCCGCTCGCCAGGGCGAACAGGGCCTGCCCCAGCTGGTAGCCCGAGCCCGCGAGGTCCCGCCACGGATCCACCCAGACCTCCAGCCGGATCCGCACGTGGGGGAAGAGGACCGCGCACACCCCCGCGCCCGCGGCGAAGGCGAGGGCTCCCGCGGCCACGTACTCCACCCGCCCGGTTCCCACGTAGACCATGCCGAGGACGATGCTGAGGTACAGCAGGGCCCCTCCCAGGTCCCGCTGCACCGTCAGGATGAGGAGGCTGGCGCCGAGCACCGCCGCCACGGGCAACAGGATCCGTCGTTCCACCTCCTGGGGCGGACGGAGGGCGAGAAGCCGGTGGTGCTCCGCCAGGTAGCTGGCCAGGAACAGCACGAGGCATACCTTCACCACTTCCGAGGGCTGGAAGCTCGCAAACCCGAGGTCCAACCACTGGCGGGACCCGCCCCGCTCCACCCCGAAGACGAGGGCGCTCACCAGGAGAACCAGGGCGCTGAGGGCGTACAGATAGCGGTACCGGCTCAGACGGTCCACGGCGCGGGCCGCACAGTAGGCGACCCAACCCCCCCCGAGCCCAAGCAAAGCCCACGTGGCCTGCCGCACCAGACTCCCCGGCTGCAGCCGGTACAGCTCCACCAGCCCCAACCCCACCAGGGTCTGGGTCACGGGCAGCAGGAGGCCGTCCCCCCGGAACCCCCTCCGCACCAGGGCTACGTGGAGGGCGGGAACGGCGAGGAGCACGAGGACGCCGTATCCCACGGGCCCGGGCGAATCCCCGGGGTGGCGAACCGCGTACACCATCAGGAATCCCCCGAGGCTCAGGGCGAGGGAGGCACCGTAAAGCACGGGATCCACCATCCGCGTTCGGACCATGATTCCCTTCCCGGACCTAGGCGGGACACCGGAACCGCAGGGTGGTGCTCCCGATGCGTACCAGATCCCCGTCCGTCAGCGGGGCCGGCGCCTCGATCCGCTGGCCATTGAGGTACGTCCCGTTCCGGCTGCCCAGGTCCTCGATCCAGTAGCGTCCCCCGCGGACCACGAGCCGGGCATGCTGATGGCTTGTGAACGCGTCGGGCAGCACCACCTGCGCCTGTGGGGATCGTCCGATCACCGCTTCTCCCGCGATTACGAACACCTGACCCGGCTGCACCGTCCCGCCCCCCTCCTCCACCGCCAAGGTGGCCGGAGGTGCGGGTGGCTCCCCGCTCGCGCTGCGGAGTTCCTCCTGCATCACCCGCACGGCCCGGTACAGGAACAGGAACAGCAGGGCCAGCAACAGATACCGCAGGAGGAGAAGCCCGAGCTCGCTCACGCCTCCCCCTCCCGGTACTCCAGGACCGTAGACCCCACGCGGATCCGGTCTCCGGGGCGCAGCCGGTGGACCGTAACCCTCCGGTCGTTCACGAAGGTTCCGTTCGTGGACCCGGAATCCACCACGCGCCAGCCCCCCTCCTCCCGTTCCAACCGGAGGTGCTCCCGCGACACGCTGGGGTCCGGGATCACCACGTCGCACGTAGGCCGCCGCCCCACCACGGTGGGGTTCTTCCGGAGCGGGAACCGCGCGCCCTGGGGCACGCCCTGCACCACCACCAGGACGCCGCCGGGCGTCAGGCGGTACACCCGGGTGTCCTGGGACTCCGCCGCGCGGGGGGCCTGTGGGATTCCCTCCGGGTCCGGCACCACCCGCGTCTTGACCCGCAGCTGGCCCGCAGGGAGAGCCTCGTTCTGAACGAACCGGACGGCGATGGATCCCACGAGCGTGTAGCCCCGTTCCTCCGCGTGCTGCCGGAGAAACACCCGCAGCTCCTCCTGCAGGGCCGTGGAGAAGGGCAGGAGCGCCTCGAAGTCCTGGGGAGGAAGCTCCACCTCGAAGTCGTTCGGCGCGTAGACCCGCAGCACACTCACGGTGTGCTGCTGGTCCATGGCCCGCATGAGCTGCCGAGCCACCTCCACGGGCTGCATCCGCCCCCCGCCCGGGCGGTACACGAGGCCCTCCACCAGGGCCTCCAGCCGTCGTTCCCACCGCTCAAGGAGCGTCACGGGCCGCCTCCCCCTGCAGCCGGATCCGGGTGGGCCTGCGCCCCGGGGTACCCGCCTGGGACAGCTGCCCGCATGCGGCCATGATCTCCGTGCCCCGCTCCACCCGCACCGTGGTGGGAATCCCGTAGGCGCGCACGATCCGGGCGAATTCCCGCACCCGCTCCCCCGGGGGGCGTCGGAACGCAAGCCCCGGCACGGGATTCCAGGGGATGAGGTTGAGGTGGCAGAGCATGCCCCGCAGGAGTCGCCCCAGGGCCCGGGCCTCCTCAAGGGTGTCGTTCACCTCTGCCAGGAGGACGTACTCGAAGGTGATGCGGCGGCGGGTGCGGGCGATGTAGAACCTGCAGGCCTCCAGCAGCTCCCCCAGCGGATAGCGTCCGGCGATGGGCACGAGCCGGGCGCGCAGGTCATCCGTGGGCGCATGGAGGGAGACCGCCAGGTTGAGATCCAGCCCCTCCTGCGCAAGGCGCCGGATCTGCGGAACCAGGCCCACGGTGGAAACCGTGATGCGCCGGATCCCGATCCCTAGACCATAGGGGGCGTTGAGCAGCCGCACCGCGCGCACCGTGGCCCCGTAGTTCGCCAGCGGCTCCCCCATCCCCATGAACACCACGTGGGTGGGCCGCTCCCGCTGATCCCGCTGCATCGCGTACACCTGATCCACGATCTCGCCCGCGGTGAGGTTGCGGGAAAGGCCCGCCAGGCCTGTGGCACAGAACGCGCAGGCCATGGCGCAGCCCACTTGGGTGGAGACGCACACGCTGCGGCGGCCGTCCGCGTACCGCATCCACACGCTCTCCACGGTGCTCCCGTCCGGGCAGGCGAAGAGGTATTTGATGGTGCTGCCATCGGGCGAGGTCAGGCGCTGGCGGATCTCCAGACGGGTGAGACGGGCGCGCGTCGCGAGCTCCGCCCGCAGGGTCTTGGGGAGATCCGTCATCTCCGCGAAGCTCGACGCCCCCCGGGCGTGCACCCACCGGGCGAGCTGGCGGCCCCGGTAGGAAGGCTCGCCCATGGAGGTGAGGGCCTCCACCATCTCCGCCTCCGTCATAGACCGGAGGTCGGGCAGGGTCGCCTGCCGCGAGAGGACCGTGCTCATGCCCCACGCCTGAACCGAGCGATGAAGAATCCGTCCGTGTCGTGACGGTGCGGCAACAGCACCAACCGCCCCCCAGGAGCCTCCAGGCGCCCGTCCCGCCAGGGGATTTCAAAGGGATCGGGCACCAGTCCCACCGTGTCCATCCCCCATTCTACGACCTCCTCCCCCTCTTCCGGTTCCGGGGAGCACACCGCGTACACCAGCACCCCGCCCGGCCGGAGGGCCCGGGCCGCGGAGGCCAGCAGCTCCCGCTGGAGCCGGCTGGCCTGGGCCGGCCCCTCGGGTGAAACCCGCCAACGGATTTCCGGCCGCCTCCGGATGACCCCAAGCCCGGTGCACGGCGCATCCACGAGCACCCGATCCGCGGCTCCCGGGTAGCGCTCCCCCAGACGTCGGGCGTCCAGGAGGATCGCCTCCACGCACCGGGCTTCGGCTCGCTCCGCGGTGCGGCGAAGGGTTTCCACCTTCCGGGGATGGACCTCGCAGCTCAGCACTCTCCCCTCGTTACGCATGAGGGCCGCGAGGTGGGTGGTTTTCCCCCCGGGGGCTGCACACGCATCCACCACGACCTCCCCGGGTTGCGGATCCAGGGCGTACACCGCGGCCATGGAACCCTCGTCCTGTGGCCACACAAGGCCCTCTTGTACCACCTGCATCCGCTCCGAAACCGGCCCGGAGCGGACCCGCAGGGACTCCGGAAAGGACCCTGGCTCGGTCTTGACTCCGGCTTTTTGCAGCCGCGCCCGTACCTCCTCCGGAGTTGCCTTGAGGGTGTTCACCCGCAGGAAGGCGGGTGGAGGACGGTTGTTGGCCTCGCACAGCCGCTCCGCCTCCGCCCGTCCCCACCGCGCCACCCACCGTTCCACGAGCCACCGGGGGTGGCTCTGCCGTACCGCCAGGGCCTCCAGGGGATCCGGGGGCGGTGGGGGCTCTGCCTCCCGGGCGAGGCGCCGGAGCACCGCGTTCACCAGGGCCACAGTCCCCGGATGCCCGTAGCGCCGGGCGAGCGCCACGGACTCGGACACCGCGGCATAGGCCGGGATGCGCTCCAGAAACAGGATCTGGTAGGCACCCATGCGGAGGATGAGCCGGATCCGGAGGGGGAGGTCCTCCAGGGGCGTGGTCAGCAGGTGCTGGAGGGCGTAATCGAGCCGGGCCCGCCACCGGAGGACCCCCAGCACGAGGGCCGTCACCAGCTCCACGTCCCGGTCGGAGAGTTCTGCCCGGGTGCGGAGGTTGCCGAGCAGCACGTTGCTGAATGCACCCTCCGCCTCCACCCGGTGGAGGATGCGGAGGGCTACCTCCCGGGCGTCCCTCACGGGGCCGGGCCCCGCGGGCCGGCGCTACTCCTCCCGGGAGGCGTGCCGGATGGCCAGCAGGCGCAGCAGCTCGATGATGGCGCTGGCGGCCGCGGCCACATAGGTCATGGCCGCCGCGCCGAGGACCGCCCGCACCCCCTCCGCCTCCCGGGGGGTAACGAGGCCATGGGCTTGCAGGATCTGGACCGCGCGGCGGCTCGCATCGAACTCCACGGGCAGGGTGATCAGGGTGAAGGCGACCACGCCCAGGAACAGGAGGATGCCGAGGTCCATGAGCCACCCGCCCGAGCGGCCGAGGATCATCCCGATGAAGAACAGCCAGATGCCGAGCTGGGAGCCGATCCCGGCCACGGGCACGATGGCGTTGCGCAGGGCGAGGGGGGCGTACTGCTCCTTGTGCTGGAGGGCATGCCCCACCTCGTGGGCCGCCACCCCCAGGGCCGCCACAGAAGCGCTGTGGTACACGGGAGGCGAAAGCCGCAGGATGCGGGCATGGGGATCGTAGTGGTCGCTCAGCATGCCCTGGACGGGTTCGATGCGCACGTCCGCGACCCCGCTGTAGCGCAGAATCCGCTCCGCCACCTCCGCGCCCGTAAGCCCACTGCTGGCGGGTACCCGGCTGTACCGGTTAAAGGTACTCCACACCTTGTACTGGGCCCACAGGGCGAAGAGGAACGAGGCCACCGCAAGCCAGAACAGCGGACCACCGAAGAAGAACATCCTGACACCTCCCGCGGGTATTTTACCCCGGGCATCAAGCCAGGACTTCCCCGACCTGCACCCGGTGGCCGCGCACGTAGGCGTCCGCAGGCATCCGCCGGCCGCCGGGAGGCTGGACCTCCAGCACCTCAAGACCTCCCTCCCCGGTGGCCACCACGAATCCCTCCCGGGTCACCCGTACGATCTCCCCCGGTCGGCCGGATCCTTCCCCGGGAACCACCCGGGCCCGCCAGATCTTCAGCAACTGCCCCCCCCGGGCGGTGAAGGCTCCGGGCCACGGATCCATGGCCCGGAGGTGGCGCTCGATCTGCTCCGCGGGCTCCTCCCACCGGATACGGCCGTCCTCCTTCGTGAGCTTTGCGCAGTACGTGGCCGCAGATGCCTCCTGGGGCCGCGGATGGATCTCGCCCCGCTCCAGGGCCTGGAGGGTGCGCAAGAGCAGCCCCGCGGCCACCCGCGCCAGCTTGGCCTCCAGCGTCCCCGCGGTGTCCTGCGGCCCGATGGGCACCCGCTCTTGGGCAAGGATGGGGCCCGCGTCCAGTTCCTCCGTGAGGCGGATCACCGTCACCCCGGTCTCCGGATCTCCGTTCAGGATCGCGTGAGGGATGGGCGAGGCACCCCGGTAGCGCGGGAGGAGGGAAGGATGTGCATTGAGGAACCCGTGGGGCGGGAGGTCCAAAAGCCAGCGAGGGATAAGGTTCCCGTACGCCACCACCACGCCCACCTGCGGCCGCGACGCCTCCAGCTCCTCCCGCACGTCCCGCAGTCGCTCGGGCTGGAGCACCCGTAGACCCAGCTCTTTGGCCCGCACGGCCACGGGCGGTGGAGTCGGCTTTCGCCCGCGGCCTGAGGGACGGTCCGGCTGCGTCACCACGGCCACGAGCTCGTGGGCCCGGTGGAGGGCTTCGAGGGAGGGGAGGGCGAACTCCGGGGTCCCGAAGAAGAGAACCCTCAGCCCACGACCTCCAGTTCCTCCTCCACCCGGTGGATGTGTTCGGGACGCTCCGCCCGATCCGTGATGAGGATCCCGTCCAGGTGGTCGATCTCGTGCTGGAAGATGCGGGCAAGCCATCCTTCCGCCTGGATGGTGATCCCCCGGCCCCGGCGGTTTTTGGCCCGCACCACCACCCGGGCCGCCCGCCGCAGGTCCACCGTCACGCCCGGGATGGAAAGACACCCCTCCGTCCCCCACTCCTCCCCTTCCATCCGCACCAGTTCCGGGTCCACGAGCTGATAAAGGGTTCCCCCGTACTCCACCACGATCAGACGGCGGTCCAGTCCCACCTGCGGGCCCGCCAACCCGACACCCCGGGCCGCCCGCATCGTCTCCACCATCTCGTCCAGGAGTCTTGCGACCTCCGGGGTCACCCTGCCCACGGGCTTCGCCTTCCGGCGGAGGATGTTGGCTCTGGGATGGTGTACGGTGATGATCTGCACACCCGTAGTTTACAGCATCTCCTGCGGATCCACGTCCACGCTGATCCGCACCCCGCGAAGCGGCGCCCAATCCCGCATCGCCCCGCGGACCGCTTCCCGGACGCGCGTCCCGTCTTCGGACCGCACCACCGCCTGCCACCGGTACCACCCCCGGATCCGGGCGAGCGGGGCCGGCGACGGACCCAGGATCTCCACGTCCTCGGGCAGTAGGGCGACGAAGCTCCGGGCCGCCTGCTCCGCGCGGCTCTCGACCCGGGCCGCGAACACCACCTTCACCAGCTCCGAGAAGGGCGGGTAGCGATGCGCCCGCCGGATCCCCACCTCCGCCTCGTAGAACCCCAGGTAGTCGTGGGATCGGGCCGCGCGGATGACGGGATGGTCCGGCTGATAGGTCTGCACCACCACCTCGCCCGGCCGATCCCCCCGACCCGCCCGACCCGCCACCTGCGCGAGCTGCTGGAAGGTGCGCTCTGCCGCCCGGAAATCCGGAAGCCCAAGACCCACGTCCGCGGCCACCACGCCCACGAGCCCTACCTCCGGCAGGTCCAGCCCCTTCGCGATCATCTGAGTCCCAACCAGGACCCGCACGCTTCCCGTGCGCAGGGCCTCCATGAGGCGGTCGTGGGCGCCCCGGCGGCGCATGGTGTCCCGGTCCGCCCGGGCAAGGGGGATCCCGCCAAAGCGCGACCGCACCTCTTCCTCCACCCGCTGGGTACCGGGGCCGAAGGGTCGGAGGCGGACGCCGCCGCACCGGGGGCACCGGGAGGGCGCCCGAAGCACCCGGCCGCAGTAGTGGCACCGGAGGGTGCGGGTGTGGAGGTGATACGTGAGGGAGACGTCGCACCGCCGACACCGGGGCACTTCCCCGCACTCCCGGCACAGCAGAAACGCCGCGTACCCCCGCCGGTTCACGTACAGCACCACCTGGCTCCCCGCTTCCAGGTGCCGGCCCATGGCCTCGACCAGAGCCTCGGAGAGCACGGCGCCCGCCCCCCGCATGTCCACAACGCGCACCTCGGGAAGCGGGCGGTCCGCCACCCGCCGGGACAGGCCGAGCAACCGGTACGCTCCGGACCGAGCGCGGTAGAAGGATTCCACGGAGGGGGTGGCGCTCCCGAGCACCACCGGCGCCCCCGCGCGTCGGGCCCGTTCCAGGGCCACCTCCCGGGCGTGGTAGCGGGGCGGATGCTCCTGCTTGTAGGCGCCCTCGTGTTCTTCATCCACCACCAAAAGCCCCAGATTCCGGAGGGGGGCGAAGACCGCGGACCGGGGCCCGACGACCACGGAGAACTCGCCTCGTTGGATGCGCCGCCAGGTGTCCAGCCGCTCTCCGGGCGCAAGCCGGCTGTGCAGCACCGCCACCCGGCCCCCGAATCGGGCCGCGAACCGGGCCACGGTCTGCGGGGTGAGGGAGATCTCCGGCACCAGCACCAGCACCGTGCGGCCAAGCCGCACGGCCTCCTCCGCAGCCCGGAGGTACACCTCCGTCTTGCCGCTCCCCGTAACCCCGTACAGCAGGAAGGCCTCGAACCGGCCCGCCCGCTGGGCATCCCCGATCGCCTCAACCGCCGCCGCCTGCTCGGGCGTGAGCCGAGGGGGTGGGGCCTCCTCCCGGTAGGCCCCGCGCAGGGGATCCCGAAAGACCTCATAGCACACCTCCTCCACGAGCCCGGAGGAGAGCAAAGCCCGCACCGCCTCCTTTGTCCCCGCCTCCCTCCGGGGAACCTCCCCCTCCCGCAACAGCCGCTCCAGGAGCGCCGCCCTCCGGGGCGCCCGGCGGCGCAGGCGTTCCACCTCCTCCCACGCACGTTCCGCGGGAACCCCCAGGCGCAACACCCGCTCCACCCGGGGCCGGATCCGGTATCCCTCCGGCCGCCCCTCGATCCATCCAGTCGCCCGCAGGTGCCGAAGCACCTCCTCCGCCCGCTCTCCCAGGGCGCGCCGGACCGCGGCCTCACCCGCTCCCTTCTGGATGAGACCGAGGGCCCGGAGGACGTCCCCGTCCACCAGGGAGGGCGCGAGGGGCTCCATGCGCACCCGCAGCCTCATCCGCGCCTGTCCCAGAGCCTCCGCCGGAATCATGCACCGCAGGGCCTCCAGAAGCGTGCAGAGGTACCGGTCCGCCACCCACGCCGCCAGGGAGAGCTGCTCCTCGTCGAAGAGGGGTTCGTGGATCAGGACCGACCGGATGGCGGGGACAGGCGGGCGGAGGCGGTCCTCCACACCCACCACGAACCCCGGAACCAGACGGCGCCGCAGGGGGATCATCACCCGACAGCCCAGCCGCACCTCTTCCCTCAGCGACTCGGGCACCGCGTAGGGAAGAGGGACTTCGGATCCGGGGACCTCGGGAAGCACGAGGGCATACCGCATCCCGTTAGAGTCTAGCGAAGATTCGGAATGGACCTAGAGGGGGGACCGGAGGAGTTCTCGGATGGCGGCCAGGATCTCCCCGGGTTCCGCCATACGGCCCCATCCTTCCTGACCGGAGGCGAGCCGCCCGTACACGGGCCCCACGAACCGGTACCCCCATCCCTGCAGGGTCTCCACGTTTCGGCGGGTGGCGGGATGCTGCCACATCTCCTCGCTCATGGCGGGGGCGAGCAGAACGGGAGCCTTGGTGGCGAGGACGGTGGCGCACACGGGATCGTCCGCGAGCCCACAGGCCAGTTTCGCCAGGGTGTGGGCGGTGGCGGGGGCCACGAGGACGAGGTCCGCCCGGGTACCGAGGGCCACGTGGGGCTCGTCGTGGGGGTTCGTGGGGGCCCACAGGTCCGTGATCACGGGGTTTGCGGAAAGGGCACGGAAGGTGGCGGAGCCCACGAACCGGCGGGCGGCCCGGGTCATCACCACGTGGACCTCCGCCCCTTCCCGGCGGAGGGCGCTCACCACGTATGCCACCTTGTAGGCGGCGATCCCGCCGCACACCCCGACCACGATGCACGGACCGGTCACGGGACCCGCCTCCCCAGAGCCCGGGCGAGGAACGCGAGTCCCTCCGTCACTTCCTCCGGAGTCCACCGGGAGGTGTCCAGGACCACGTGGTAGGGGGAGAGGTCGTCCAGGTCAATCCCGTAGATCTCCCGGTAGCGTCTGCGCTCGCTCTCTTCCCGGCGCAGGAGCTCTGTCTGGGCCACCTCCACGGGAACCCCCTCCCGCTCGCTCACCCGCCGGGCCCGCACCTCTAGAGGCGCCCTCAGCCACACCTTCATGTCCGCGGCCACGAACCACCCTCCGAGTCGGGAGTCCAGTACGAGATTCCCCTCCCGGGTCATCTCCACCTGCAGCCGGTCCAGCTCCCGATCGATGGAGTGGTCCTGCTCCGCCATCTCGGAGAACCGGAGGAGGGAGATCCCCCGCTGGGCGGCCCAGCGGCGCATGACCTCTCCCGCGGAGAGGTACCGCAGCCCCAGTCGTTCGGCGAGGGCCCGCGCCGTGGTGGTCTTGCCGCTCGCGATGAGCCCGCTAACGGTGATGATCACGTGGGCGTGCCGGAAGATCTTCGGCCTCGTCACCTTCCTCGCGGCTCAGGTAACGGTGCGCCACGGTCTCCGGTTGCACCGCGGAGAGGATCACGTGCCCGCTGTCCGTGATCACCACGGCCCGGGTCCGGCGTCCGTAAGTGGCGTCGATGAGCGAGCCGCTCTCCCGCGCCTCCTGGATGATCCTGCGGATGGGCGCGGAGTCCGGGTTCACGATGGCGACGATGCGGTTCGCCGCCACGATGTTCCCGAACCCGATGTGGATGAGCTTCAGCTCCCAGCCGCTCACTCCAGGTTCTGCACCTGCTCCCGCAGGCCCTCCAGTTCCGACTTGATCCCGAGCACGGCTCGGGCGATCTCCAGATCCCCGGCCTTGGCGCCCACGGTATTCGCCTCCCGCATCATCTCCTGCAGCAGGAACTCCAGCTTCCGGCCCACGGACCCGGCGCCCTGCTGCAGGATCCCGCGGGCCTCCGCGAGGTGGCTGCGCAGCCGCACCACCTCCTCGCGGATGTCGCTGCGGTCCGCGAACAGGGCCACCTCCATGCTCAGCCGGGCCTCGTCCACGGCCCCCTCGGGGACGCCCGCCTCCCGGAGGAGCTCCCCCACCCGCCGCCGCAGCCGGGCCGCATACGCCCGCACCACCTCCGGGGCGCGCGCGGCGATCCGGTCCACCTCGCCCTCGATCCGATCCAGCCGTTCCAGCAAATCCTGCGCCAGACGGGCGCCCTCCGCTTCCCGCATCCGCACCAGCCGATCCGCACACTGCTCCACCGCGGGCTGAAGCTCGGTCCACAGGGCCTCCGGGTCCTCCGTGGACTCCTCCACCCGGATCACGTCCGGCAGGCTCAACAGCACGGAGAGCGGGACCGGATCGGAGAGGTTCAGGGCCTGTCGGAGCTCCTCGAGGGCCATGGCGTACTGCCGGGCGAGCTCGGCGTCCACGCGGACCGCCCTCCCGCGTCGCGCCGGGTCTTCCCTGATTATAGAGACGTCCACCCGCCCCCGCAACAAACGCTGGGCGAAGGCCGCCCGTACCCGATCCTCCAGTGCCTGCAGGCTCCGGGGCAGGCGCACGTTCACCTCCAGGAACCGGTGGTTCACGGACCGGGCTTCCACCACCCACCGCCCGCCCTCCGCGCGGACTTCTCCGAGCCCGTAGCCCGTCATGCTCCGCACCACGGGATCACTGTACCATAGGTGCGATGCCGCCGCCCGCTTCCTTCGACAGCGTGATCCTGGCCGCGGTGGTGCAGGAGCTGCGCCCGCTCCTGCCCCTCCGGATCACCCGGGCCCTGCAGCCGGGCCCCCTGGAACTGGTGCTGGGCATCCGCGCCCCGGGGATCCGGGGTCTCCTGCTCTCCGCGGACGCCCGGTGGTACCGGGTCCACCTCCTCCGGGCGCTGCCCGACCGGGAGGAGCCAGGCCCTCTCGGACAGCTCCTGCGGGCGCGGCTGGTGGACGCACGGATCGTACAGATCCGCCAGCCTCCCTACGAGCGGGTGCTGGAGCTGGAGGTGGAGGCCTTGGACGGCTCCTACCGGATCGTGGCGGAGCTCATGGGCAAGCACGCGAACCTGGTGGTGGTACGGGAGGGTTTGGTCCTCGGGTGCGCCAAGGCCATCGGCCCGGATCGGTCGCGGGTGCGCACCGTCCTCCCGCATGCGCCCTACACCCCTCCGCCTCCGGATCCACGGCCGCATCCGGGCACCAGCACACCGGAAGCGCTCGCGGAAGCTCTCCGGAACACCACCGGCCCCTTGTGGCGGCGGGTGCTTGCCGCGGTGGGAGGGATCGGGCCGCTGTTGAGCTACGAACTCGCCTTCCGGAGCGGGGATCCCGAAGCCACCGAGCTCCGCCCGGACCTACCGGAGCGCCTGCACGCGGAACTTGCCGCCCTCCACGAACGGGTCCGGTCCGGGGCTTTTGAACCGCGGCTGTATCGGCTGGACGCGCAGCCCGTGGCCTACGCGCCCTTCCCCCTCACCTGCATGGCCGGATTCGAGGAGATCCTCACCTCCATGAGCGAGGCCGTGGATCGGGTTGTCTCCCACCGGGCGCGTTCGGATCGCTTCGAGGCGGAACGGCGGTCCCTCCTGCAGGCCACGGAAGCCGCGGTGGCGCGCGCGCAGCGGGCCCTCGCGGAGGCGGAGCGGGCCCTGGCGGAGGCGGAAGGAGCGGATCAGGTGCGGATGGCGGGAGAGCTGCTCCTCGCCTATGCCTCCCGGATCCCCCCCGGCGCCGACCGCGTGACCCTCCCCGACTACGAAGGCCGTCCCGTGGAGATCTCCCTGGATCCCGCCCTGGATGCGGTCCGGAACGCCCAGCGCCTCTTCCGCCGGTACGCCAAGCTGCGGGCCGCGCACCAAACCCTCTCCCGACGCATCCCGGCTCTCCGGGAGGAGATAGAGCGGCTCACCGAGCTCCGGGTGCACCTGGAGCACGCCCGCACCCCCGAGGACCTCCTGGAGCTGCGGGAGGAGCTCGGGGAGGCGGGCATCCTCCCGCCCCACAAGCGGCCTAAGGTGCGACCCGTAAGCGAGCCCCGGACCTTCCAGGTGGACGGCTTCCAGGTGCTCGTGGGCCGATCGAGCCGGGACAACGACCACGTGACGTTCCGCCTGGCAGGGCCGGAGGACCTGTGGCTCCACGCGCGGGGGATCCCCGGAGCCCACGTGATCCTGCGCACGGGCGGCCGCACCCCGCCCGAGGAGGTGATCCACAGAGCCGCCCAGATCGCCGCGTACTTCAGCGCGGGGCGCACGAGCACCGCGGTGGAGGTGGACGTCACGGAGCGGCGGTGGGTGTGGAAGCCCAAGGGCGCTCGGCCGGGGCGGGTCCTGTACCGGAACGAGCGGACGGTGCGGGTGCGGCCCGGCCTCCCGGAGGGCAGGGAGGGCGAATCCGTGGGAGAATGAAAACGAGGAGGGGGCCGTGAGGTACACCGTCCTGGCGGAGACCTATGCGAAGATCGAGCAGACGAGCTCGCGCCTGGAAACCACGGCGCTGCTGAGCGAGCTCTTCCGGAAGACCCCGCCCTCCCTCATCGGCCGCGTCACCTACCTCACCCAGGGGAGACTGCACCCCGACTTCGAGGGGATCGAGATCGGGGTGGCGGAGAAGCTGGCGGTGCGGGCCGTGGCGCAGGCCACGGGCGCGGATCCGGAGGCCGTGGCCCGCCAGCTGAGCCGGGAGGGAGATCTGGGCAGTGTGGCGGAGAAGCTGCTGAGCCACCGGAAGCGCACGCCCACCCTCACCGTGAACGAGGTCTACGAAACCCTGGACCGGGCAGCCAGGATCACAGGACAGGGCGCCCAGGCGGCGAAGCTGGAGCTCATCGCGAACCTCCTGGAGCGCGCCACGCCCCTTGAGGCGAAGTACCTCGTGCGCACCGCCACCGGGAAGCTCCGCATGGGCGTGGGGGACATGACGGTGCTCGATGCCCTGGCCGAGGTGTTCGCGGGCGGACGGAAGAACCGGCCGCTTCTCGAGCGGGCCTACAACCTCACGAGCGACCTCGGCTACGTGGCCCAGGTGGTGGCGGAGGGCGGGCTGGAGGCCGTGCGGGGCGTCCACGTGGTGGTCGGCAAGCCCATCCGGCCCATGCTGGCGGAACGGCTTCGGACACCGGAGGAGATCCTGGCCAAAACGGGCGGGCGCTGCATCGCGGAGTACAAGTACGACGGGGAGCGGGTGCAGGTTCACAAGAAGGGCAAGGAGGTCGTCCTCTACAGCCGGCGGCTCGAGCGGATCACCCCGCAGTACCCGGACGTGGTGACCCTGGCCCAGCGGTGTCTGAGGGCGCGGGAGTGCATCGTGGAAGGGGAGGTGGTGGCCATCGACCCGGAGAGCGGGGATCTCCTGCCCTTCCAGGAGCTCATGCCCCGGCGTCGGAAGTACGGCATCGAGGAGGCCATGCAGCAGATCCCCACGGCCCTCTACCTCTTCGACGCCCTCTACGCGGACGGGGAGGATCTCACGGAGCGCAGTTATCTGGACCGTCACCGGACGCTGGAACGCATCGTCCAGGAGGACGACCGGTGCCGCCTCGCCAGCTGGCGGGAGGTCCAGTCCGTGGAAGAACTGGAGGCCTTCTTCGAGCAGGCGGTCCAGGACGGGTGTGAGGGGCTGGTATGCAAGTCTCCCGGCGGGGTCTACCAGGCGGGCGCCCGGGGATGGTTGTGGATCAAGTTCAAGCGGGAGTACCGGAGCGAACTTACGGATTCCGTGGACCTGGTGGTGGTGGGAGCCCTGCACGGCCGAGGCCGCCGGGCGGGGACCTACGGGGCTTTGCTCATGGCCGCCTACGATCCGGAGGCGGACAACTTCCCCACGGTGTGCAAGGTGGGAACGGGCTTCACGGACGAGTTCCTCGCGGAATTGCCGAGGCGGCTCGCGCCTTACGTGCGACGGGAAAGGCCCCCCCGCATCAGCAGCCGCATGGTCCCGGACGTGTGGGTAGAGCCTGCCCTCGTCTTCGAGATCATCGGCGCGGAGATCACCCTGAGTCCCGTCCACACCGCGGGGTGGAACCGGGTGCGGGAGGGAGCGGGCCTTGCCATCCGCTTCCCCCGGTTCGTCCGGGTACGGGAGGACAAATCCCCCACAGACGCCACCACGGTGGACGAGCTCGTGGAGATGTACCAGCGGAAGCTCCGCAGGGTGGCGAGCGAGTAGGAGGAGGCCGTGGATCCCATGAGCGCACTTCTCCCCGAGGTCTCGGCGTTGGAGGAGGTTCTGCTCCGCCTCATGCGGGAGATCCGGCCCGCCTCGCCCGCAAAACCGGTGCGCTTTACCTCCCACCCGCTCCTCGCGGCCCTCCGACGGGCCGGCACCCGCCACCTCTACGTGGACACCGCGGATCCCCAGGAGCTCCACGAGGTGCTGCGCGCGGCAGAGGACGAGGGGTCGGTCACCTACTACGAGGAGGTGGACGGGAACACCACCAACCAACCGCTCGTGGAAAAGGTCTTCGACCGGCTTCTTGAGACCCAGGGTGTGGAGGCGATCCGGGCCTGGGTACAGGAGCTCCGGGCGGCGCACCCGCGGCTTACCGTGGAAGAAGCCGTGGTGGCCGCCTACAGCCTCCTCAACCTCCATCTCGCCGCGGCGGTGGTGGGACGGTTCGGCGCGGGACGCGGCTGGCACATCAGCCTGGAGCTCCACACGGGCCTCGCGGGGGATCGGGAGGGATCCGTACGGTTCGGACGGTGCCTGGGAAGGTCCGTCCCTGGAGCGCTCGTGAAGGTGGCGTTTACTCCGCACGAGCCCCACGCCTTCCTCATCGCCCGGGATCTGGAACGGCAGGGGATCGCGGTCAACTTCACCGCCACCTTCTCCGCCCGACAGGTGGTGGCCGCGGCCCTTCTGGCCAACCCGCACCGCACCAACATCTTTTTGGGCCGCCTCAACGAGGGCTTGCGGGCGCAGGTCCTGGGCGAGCACGTGCTCCTCACTTCCCAACGCCACCTTCGTGACCTCCGAGCCCGCTGTGGGCTGCGCACCCTCAACATGGGCGCGAGCGTGCGCCGCCCCGAAACCCTTGTGCTGACCGCGGGGTGTGATGCCTACACCGCGCCCGCCCCCGTGCTCCGAAGCTTCCTGACCCAGCCGGAATCGGAGATCCGGGATCGCACGGAGGAAGACCTCTCCGGTGCCCTCGGGGTGGATCCGGAGGTGGTGGAGCGGGTGGGTGGAATGGACCGAATCGCGCGCCTATACCGGGTGGAGCCGGAGTTCGTGGCGTTTCTGCTCCAGCTCCGGGAGGACCCGGAGCTGGACCGGATGGACGGAGACGCCCTCGCGGAGCGGTTCGAGCGGGCGGGTTTCGGCGATCTCTTCTACCGCCCTTCTCCCGAGGAGTGGCGGGAGCTCCGCAAGAGCAAACTGCCCGACCTCAACGCCCCCTACGTCCGCCGCATCCCCCTCGACACCCTCTACAGCCTCCTCGCCCTTGGAGACTTCGCCAACTTCCAGGACCGCATGGACGCCCGGATCCGGGAGGCGCTCCGGGGGTCCTTCGGGTAGACCGCGCCCGGGCCCCTCGCGGGCGGCCTGGCCCACCATGCGGGACTTTCACCACGCGGAAGTCCGGCGCAGGAACGATCCCCGCATCCTCCCGTCAGGGGCGCGGCGCTTTCATACCCAGATGTGGGCACGTGGACTCGATCGGATTCCGGATCGCGAAGAGGACCACGGCGGCCAGCCCGACGACAGCCCACCCGACCGGGCTCCAAAGTGGGGTGGCCCGGGGAGTTGTGTCCGGCTAGGAAGATCGGCGGGCCGTGCCAGACACCCCAAACCGTCCAGCCAGCCAGCGCAACCCCGCGTCGGCAAAACCGGAGCCTTCAACCCGGCGGGCCAGGTAAAACCCGACTGCGGAAGGCCACATCGAGAGAAAGGCGGCCACAAAGATCCCAAGGCCCAATCCGCCTTACCCCTTCCGCCCGACCGCAAGCCAGCGTGAACGCGGCCCTCCAGGCCTACAGCCGGATGCTGAAGATCACGGTCAGGTTGGGTGCGTGAGGCCCGGTCAGGATCACCGTCAGCCGCGAGTCTTCCTCTTCCACCCGGACGGGCACGACGACCAGGGCATCCACGGGGATGGCCACCACGGCCTGCACGGGTACCAGGTAGAAGATCCGACCCCGCAGCTTGGCTCCCGCCGGGGTGTTCAGCCGTACCAGCTGCCCCGGTGGGAGGTGGACGTCGGGGTCCAGGAAGGCCAGGAACGCACCCTCGCGCTGACGGACCAGGGCCACCACGTAGCACCGGTCCCGGATCACCACAGCGCCCGCCCCCCACACCAGGACACGGCTGGTGCAGAACACCTCGCCCGCCCGGTACAGCTTGACGCGCCTCGCCTTGGGCCCGGCCACCGCCGCCCCTGTGGCCAGGAGAACCACCGCTAGGCCGACCACGGCACCGCGTACCGCCCGCATCCGCGCACCTCCGGGGCTTGCCTCTTTATGGCGGAGTACGCGTAGCCGCCCGGAGGGGGTTCCCCATCTGTGACCCATCCGTGCGCCCAGCACACCGCCCCTCGGAACCAGCAACCCGCCACCCTCCTCACAACACATCCCGCGGGCCATGGAGAAGGCGGACAGATCGACCCGCCGGACGGCGGGAGTTCCCCGTGAATGGCGAACTCAGGTTCGCCTTGATAAAACTTGTCCGGACGTTCTAATAATAGGACGACTGGATGACCGGTTAGGTTCATGGGGAAGGTTGACCTGAACAGCGTCATCCCCCTCTACTACCAGATCCGGGAAGATCTCCGCCGCCGGATCGAGGCCGGAGAGTGGAAGCCCGGAGAGGCCATTCCCTCGGAGGCGGAGCTCCAGGAGATCTATGGGGTGAGCCGGGCCACGGTGCGGCAGGCCCTCCTGGAGCTTGTGATGGAGGGCCTGCTCATCCGCAAACAGGGACGAGGAACCTTCGTGGCCCCTCCGAAGATCGTGGAGCCCCTGCCGCGTCTGGTGAGCTTCACGGAGGAGATGCGGGCGGTGGGCATGGAGCCCAGCACCCGGAGCGTGAAGGTGGAGATCGTCACCGATCCTCCCAAGCGGGTCCGCGAGACGCTCCGGACCGACGAGGATCGTTTCCTCCGGATCGAGCGGGTGCGGTGCGCCAACGGACAGCCCATCGTCCTCCTCATTTCCTACCTCCCCGCCTCCCTGGGGATCGATCCTCAGGAGGACTTCTCCGGGTCCCTGTACGCGCTGCTGGAGACCAAGTACAACATCCGGCTCGGCGAGGCCATTCAGATCATCGAGGCGGCCGTCGCGGACGAGTACATGGCAGCTCAGCTCGAAATCGAGGAAGGGGAGCCCATCCTGATCATCCGACGGGGCACCTTCGCGAAGGACGGCCGACCGGTGGAGTACGTGGAGGGGTTCTACCCCGCGGACCGTTACCGGTACACCGTCCGGCTCGAACGCTAGAGGCCGCGGGATCGTGTTTCCAGATCGCCATCCCGGACGGGGGGTGGGAGCGGAGAGGACGGAGACCCGCAATCCCTACGGAAGGCCCACCATGAGAATCGAAGGGGGGTGCCACGATGCGGTGGTATGGATGGATGTTGGGAGTTCTCCTGGCGCTCACGGTTGCCTGGGCGGGGGCCGTCGCGACCGCAGGCGGCGGTCCGCGGCTGCCGCGGCAGATCACCCTATGCTGGACGCCGCCCGACATCACCGGGGTTTTCAAGACCGCCACGGACTTCTTCGAGAAAGCCGCCGCGGAAGCCCGCCGGCACGGCATTAACGTCCAGATCATCAGTCGCGCTCCTGCCGCCCACACGGAGTTCGCGACACAGGTGGCCATCATCGAGGACTTCATCCAGAGGCGGTGCAACGTCATCGCCATCTCGCCCATCGAGGTGGAGGTCATCATCCCCGCCATCCGCAAGGCGAACGCCGCCCGGATCCCCGTGATCATCGTGAACCTCCTGGAACCCATCCGCGGGGTCGAGGTGGCCAGCTACATCGGCTTCGACAACACCGTGGCCGCCATGGTCTCCGCGTACTCCCTGGTAGACTACTTCGGGGGCCCGGGGATCCTGGGGGCGGGACCACGGGTGAACGTACGGCCGGATCAGTACCTGGACCTGCAGTGGTGGCAGGGCGTGTACCGGAATTTCCAGGACCGGGCTTCCATCCGCGCGAACGTGGCCGTGATCGAGGGGATCGCGGGTGGGTTCTTCTCCACCGCCCGGGTGAACGGCTTCCGAAAGGTCACGAGCGCCTTCCCCAACATCCGGATCCTGGACATCAAACCCGCGGACTGGAACCGGGAGAAGGGCCGGAAGGTGGCGGAGGACTATCTCACCCGGTGGCCCACCGGCCTGGACGCCATCTGGGCCGCCTCCAACGAGATGGGCCTGGGCGCCATGCTGGCCTCGGAGGCCGTGGGGCGCCTGGAGCTGGCACAGGAAGGGCCGAAGCTGGGGGACGAGAAGGTGGCCATCTTCACCAACGACGTCACCCCGGAGTCCACGGCCCGCATCTCCGAGGGCAAGATCGTGGCGGAGACCCACCACGGGTTTCCCGAGTGGGGATGGTACGGCACCAAGTTCGGCGTGATGCTGGCCTTGGGCCAGCGGGTGCCCAAGATCTTTGACATCCGTCCGCGCACCGTCTACCGGGGGAACCACCAGCTCTTCTACCCGAACCCGAAACTGGAGCCCATTGACTGGGAGGCCATCAAGCGGGCAGCCAGGTGACAAACGAGGGGCGAGGGGCACGCGCTTCCTCGCCCCTCCCGTTCAGGGAGCCACGGGATGTCGGAACGGGTGGTGCTCGTCACAGGAGCGGGGAAGGGAATCGGGCGGGCGGCGGCGCTCGCGTTTGCCCGGGAGGGGGCAGCCGTCTCCGTGGTGAACCGGAGCGAGGCACCGGGGCGCGAGACCCTGGACCTCCTGCGGCAGATGAACGCTCGGGCAATCCTGCTGGTGGCGGACATCTCCACCCCTCAGGGTGCCCGGCGGGCCGTGGAGGAGACCGTGGCGCAGTTGGGACGCCTGGATGTGCTCGTGAACAACGCGGGGATCTACCGCCAGGGCGACGTCCTGAGCACGTCCGAAGAGACCTGGGAGGAGGTCCTCCGCATCAACCTCACGGGTGCCTTCCTGTGCGCGAAATACGCGGCGGAGCCCATGGTCCGGCAGCGCAGCGGGGTCATCGTGAACGTGGCCTCGGAAGCAGGGCTCGTGGGGATCCCGGGACAGGTGGCCTACAACGTCTCGAAGGCCGGCATGATCATGCTCACGAAGAGCTTGGCGGTGGACCTGGCGCGCTACGGGATCCGGGTGAACTGTGTCTGCCCGGGCACCACGGACACCCCTCTCGTCCGGGAGGCCCTCGCCCGCAGCGGGGACCCGGACCGCGCCCGCCGCCACCTGGAGGCCATCCGTCCCCTCAACCGCCTGGGCACGCCGGAGGAGATCGCGGAGGCCATCGTGTTCCTCGCCAGCGAACGGTGCGGTTATGCCACCGGAGCGGTCCTCTCCGTGGATGGCGGATACACGGCCCAGTGAGCCGGCCCCGGTGCTGCAGCTGGTGGGCATCCACAAATCCTTCCCGGGCGTCCACGCCCTCCGAGGGGTCAGCCTGGACCTGCGGCCCGGGGAGGTCCACATCCTCCTCGGGGAGAACGGGGCCGGGAAATCCACCCTCCTCAAGATCGCGGGCGGTGCCCTATTGAAGGACGCGGGGCAGATCCACGTGTACGGCCGTCGGGTGGAGCTCCGCAGCGTCCAGCACGCGCGCCAACTCGGCATCGGGATGGTCCACCAGGAACTCAGCCTCGTCCCGGACCTCTCCGTGGCGGAAAACCTCCAACTCGGGCAGTGGCCCCGGCGCCGGCTGGGCCTCGTGGACTGGAAGGAGGTGCGGGCCCGGGCCCGGCGGGTGCTCGGGGATCTGGAAGTCCCTCTGGATCCGGACCGGCCCGTCCGGGATCTTTCCATCGCGGAACGGCAACTGGTGGAGATCGCCCGGGTCCTCGGCCTGGAGGTGCGGATCCTGCTCCTGGACGAACCCACCTCTGCCCTGCCGGAGGGCGACCGGAAGCGGCTGTTCCGGATTCTCCGAGAGCTGCGCAACCGCGGGGTTGCAGTGGTGTACACGAGCCACCGGCTCGCGGAGGTGTGGGAGATCGGGGACCGGGTGACGGTCCTGCGGGACGGACAGGCGGCCGGGACGTTCCCGGTCCAGGAGGTGGACGAATCCCTGCTCGTGCGGCTGATGGTGGGACGGACCCTGCAGGAGCACTTTCCTAAGGCGCAGGCTCCCCTAGGCCCTCCGGTGCTGGAGATCTCGGAGCTCCATGCGGGCATCCTCTCGGGCGTGAGCGTACAGATCCGGGCCGGGGAGATCGTGGGGGTGTTCGGGCTCCGGGGCAGCGGCCGTTCCACCCTGGCCCGGGCCCTGTTCGGTCTAGAGCGGATCCGGTCCGGCACCGTCCGGATCGACGGCCGACCCGTGGAGATCCGCAGTCCCCAGGACGCCATCCGGGCGGGGCTCGGGTACCTCACGGAGGACCGCCGGGAAGGCCTCGTCCCTCTCCTGCCTGTGCCCCCGAACATCACCCTGGCGAGCTTGGCGCGGTTCGTCCGCCGGGGACTCCTGGACCGCGCCGCAGAGCAGGACGTGGCCCTGCGGCTCATGGAGGCTTTGGCCATCCACCCGCCCATCCTGTGGCGACCCGCCCTGCACTTCAGCGGCGGCAACCAGCAGAAGATCCTGCTGGCCCGATGGCTCGCGAGCGGCGCCCGGGTCCTCGTCCTCGACGAGCCCACCCGGGGGATTGACGTGGGGGCCAAGAGTGAGGTGTTCGCCCTGGTCGGGCGGCTGGTGCAGCAGGGGGTCGGAATCCTCCTCCTCTCCTCCGAGATCCCCGAACTCCTCGCGGTGGCGGACCGCATCCTCGTGCTCCGCTCCGGTCGCCTGACCGCGGAATTCCCTGCTCGGGAAGCCACCCAGGAGGCCATCCTGCGCGCGGCCACCGAGCTCAAGGAGGCGGTGTCGCCATGAGAAGCGAGCTCCCGGTCCGAGAGACCTCCGCGGCCCGTCCCCTCCCCGCCGGCTGGGCCCGAAGCGTGGTGGAGCCCGTGGTGGCCCGCGGAGGGCCGCTCGTGATCCTGCTCCTGCTGGTGGCGTACCTCTCCCTCTCCGCGCCCTACTTCTTCACCGTGGGGAACTTCAAGAACATCCTCCAGCAGACCGCGGCGGTGATGATCCTCGCGGTGGGGCAGACCGTCGTCATCATCGGGGCCGGCATCGACCTCTCCGTGGCCGCCACCCTGGCCCTTTCCGCCAGCCTCGGAGCCGTGGCCATGACCTACTGGGGCCAGAGCGTGTGGGTGGGTGTTCTGCTCGCGCTGGCCGCGGGATCCCTGGTGGGCCTCGTCAACGGCGTGGTGATCACCAAGGGCCGGGTGCCGGACTTCATCGTGACCCTGGGGACCATGTCCGCGGCCCGGGGCGTGGCCCTCATCCTCACGGGCGGGCTTCCCGTCCCCTCCCACCTCACCGCCATCCAGCTCCGGGCCTACCTCCCGCAGGAGATCATCTGGCTCGGGAGCGGCAGCCTGCTCGGAATCCCCGTCGCCCCCCTCGTCGCCCTCGTCATGGCCTTCGTGGGGTGGGTGGTGTTGCAGCACACGCCTCTGGGGAGGGGTACGTACGCGGTGGGTGGGAACCGCGAGGCCGCCCGGGTCAGCGGCATCGACGTGGACCGGGTGAAGATCTCCGGGTATGTGCTGTCGGGGTTCCTCGCGGCGGTGGCGGGGCTCGTGCTCACGGGCCGCCTGAACTCCGCCAACGCCCTCATGGCAGAGGGCATGGAGTTGCAGTCCATCGCCGCGGTGGTCCTGGGCGGGACGAACCTCTTCGGAGGCGTGGGCGGCGTGGGGGGGACGGTGGTGGGCGCCCTCATCATGGGCGTGCTGGGGAACGGCCTCAACCTCCTCAACGTCAGCGCCTTCTGGCAGCGGGTGATCATGGGTCTCATGATCGTGCTGGTGGTGATCCTGGACCAGTGGCGGCGCCGGCAGTTCGAGGCATGGGGGGAACGGAGGGCCCGGTGAAGTACGCGGTGAGCAACTGGATCTACGGCGACGAGCCCCTCCAGGTGACTCTGGAGCGGCTTGCCCGGTATGGCTACCAAGGCGTCGAGCTGCAGGGGGACCTGGACCGGTACGACCCCCGGGAGGTGCGCTCCCTCGCGGAACGATACGGGATCACCGTGTGCTCGGTGGCCGCAATGTTCCCGTGGCCCGGGGATCGCGACCTCTCCCATCCAGACCCGTGGGTCCGCGCCCACGCGGTGGGATACGCGCGCCGCCTCGTGGAGTTCGCCGCCTCCGTGGGTGCACCTCAGGTGCTGTTGGTGCCTACGGCAGTTCCCCGACGGGCGCCGGTGGAGTACGCAGGCGACCCTGAGACGTGGTGGCCGCTGGTGGAGCACGAGTGGTCGCTCGGGGTCGCATCCGTCCGAGAGGCGGCCGGGTTCGCGGCCGAGCGCGGGGTGCGCCTCACGGTGGAACCCGTAAACCGTTACGAATCCTTCCTGCTCAACACCGCAGAAGACGCACTGCGCTTTGTGGAGGAGGTGGACTCCCCGTGGTTGGGCGTCCACCTGGACACCTTCCACATGAACCTCGAGGAGCGGGATCCGGCCGCGGCAGTCCGTCGGGCGGGATCTCGCCTTACGAGCCTGCATCTCTCGGACAGTCACCGGGGACCTGTGGGAGAGGGCCACCTGGATTTGAAGGCCATCCTCCGGAGTCTTCGGGAGATCTCGTTCGACGGATGGCTCATCCTGGAGCCGCTTCCCCCGGTTCCTGACCTCACAGTCGCCATCCGGTCTCGCTGGGCCGCGGCCCTGCGGGATCTGTATGCGGAGCGCTCCCTCCGGTGGTTGCAAGCGCTGGAGGCGAGGTTAGAGGCAGAAAATGAGGAGCGCCCGGAGGTGAGGCGGTGATCCGGGTGTGCCTCGTGGGAGCAGGACGGGCCGGGCTCGTACACGGCCGGAACTTCGCCTTCCGGATCCCGGAGGCGGAGCTGGTGGCGGTGGTGGACGAGGATCCCAACGCCCGGGCCCGCGCCGCGGAGGAGTTGCGGGCGCAGCCTTTCGCCTCCTTGGAGGAGGCCCTGGAGCGGGTGGCCTTCGAGGCGGTGTGCGTGGCCACTCCCACCTTCACGCACCGGGACCTCGTGGTGCACGCCGCGGAGGCCGGAAAGCACGTGCTGTGCGAGAAGCCCATGGCGCTCGACGTCCCGCAGGCGCTCGAGATGATCCGGGTCGCGGAGCGGGCGGGCGTGGTCCTGCAGGTGGGATTCATGCGGCGCTTCGATGCGGAGTTCCGGGAGGCACGGGCCCGCATCGCCTCCGGAGAACTCGGGCGCCTCCTCCTGATCCGCTCCACCACCCGGGGACCGGGGCTCCCGCCCGCCTGGGCTTGGGATCCGAAAAAGGGACTCGGCCTCCTCGCGGAGGTCACCAGCCACGACTTCGACACCCTGCGGTGGCTTTCCGGATCCGAGTACCGGTCCATCTTCGCCCGGGTCGCGGCCCGGAAGGCCACGCATCTGCTGGCGGACTACCCGGACTTCTACGACGTGGCCCTGGTGAGCGCGGAGTTGCTGGACGGGACCCTGGGCAGCATCGAGGGGGCCTGTCCCGTGGACTACGGGTACGACTCGCGGGTGGAGATCCTCGGAACCGAGGGCATGATCTGGATCGGGGAAATCCGGCAGGGCTCCTGGACGCGGGTCACCCGGGAGGGCCAGGTGGTGCACCAGGCCGTGCGGAGCTGGGGGGAGCGATACCGGGACGCGTACCTGGCGGAGGACGAGCACTTCATCGCCTGCATCGAGAAAGGCCAACCCCCGGAGGTCACGGGATGGGACGGGCTGCGAGCCCTGGAGGCCACCCTCGCCGCGGTCCGGTCCGCGGCCACGGGCCTCCCGCAGCCCGTGGAACGAGCAGGGGAAGGTCCGTGAGGGCCGCGGTCTGCGTCCCCGGATCGGGCATCTCCCTGGAGGAGTGGCCGGAGCCGCGCCTTGAACCCGGGGACGTCCTCGTCCGGGTGCGGGCGGTCTCCATCTGCTCCACGGACCTGAAAATCGCCCGCCGGGGCCACTTCAAGGTCCCGCCCGGGACCAAGCGCATCCTGGGGCACGAGATCGCGGGAGAGGTGGTGGAAGTGCGGGCCCCGGAAGCCGGCGTCCAGGTGGGCCAGCGGGTGGGCCTCGTGCCCAACGTGGGCTGCGGCCGGTGCCGGGCCTGCGTGGTGGGCCTGGATCCCCTCTGCCCGGATTACGACGCCCTCGGCATCACCCTGGATGGGGGATTCGCGGAGTTCGTGCGGGTGCCCGCCCGGGCGGTGCAGCGGGGCCACGTGGTGGCGCTGCCGGAGGAAGTCTCGTTCGAGGAGGCCGCGCTCGCAGAACCCCTCTCCTGTGTCCTGAACGCGCACGAGGCGGTCGCCACTACTCCCGGAGACCGCGTGCTCGTTCTGGGAGCCGGCCCCATGGGGCTTCTGAATGCCCTGGTGGCGAGGATTCTGGGCGCGGGCGAGGTGGTGGTCGCGGATCCCTGGCCCCAGAGGCGGGAGATGGCCCTCGAGATGGGTGCGGATGAGGTCCTTGCCCCGGAGGCGGTCCCGGAGCACGGAGACGGGTTCGACGTGGTGATCGTCACCGCCCCGGATCCCCGGGCCCAGGAGCAGGCGGTCCAGGTGGCCGCGGTGCGGGGTCGGGTGAACTTCTTCGCGGGGTTTCCCGCGGAGCGCGCCCGGCCTGCCCTCGACACGAACCGGGTGCACTACCGCCAGCTTCTCCTCACGGGCACCACCGGCCAGACCGTAGAGCACTACCGCCGGGCGCTGCGTCTGCTGCCCCGCCTCCGGCCTCATCTGGGGCGCCTCGTGACGGACCGGCGTCCCCTGGAGGAGGTGGCCTTGGCCATGGAAGCCATGGCCGCGAAGCGGAGCTTGAAGGTGGTGCTGTTCCCGGCGGGCCTCTAGGACGAGGGACGAACCCCACGGGAAGGAGGGGTGTCATGGAGCACGTGGACCTTCTCATCAACGGCACCTGGGTGGAGGGAAAGGAGAAGCTCTCGGTCCTCAACCCCGCGGACGAGGAGGCGGTGGGGACCGCCTCCGTCGCCGGCCAGGCGGAGGTGGACGCCGCGGTGGAGGCCGCGGAGCGGGCGTTCTGGACGTGGTCCCGCACGCCCCCGACTCACCGCGCGGCCCTGTTGCGCCGGGCGGCCCAGCTCGTCCGGGAACGGCTGGAGAGCCTCGCGCGCCTCCTGACCCTGGAGCAGGGAAAACCTCTCAAGGACGCACGTGGAGAGATCCAGGCCAGCATCGACGCCCTGGAGTACTACGCGGAGGAGGCCCGGAGGATCTGCGGCCGCACCATCCCCACGGACCATCCGAACCGCCGCAGCCTCGTCATCCATCAGCCCGTGGGACCCGTGGCCGCCATCGGGCCGTGGAACTATCCCGTTCTGCTCCTCGCGTGGAAGGTGGCCCCGGCCCTGGCGGCAGGATGTACGGTGGTGGCGAAACCCCCCTCCCGAACACCCCTCGCGGTCTCGCGGTTCCTGGCGTGCCTGGTGGAGGCCGGCGCTCCCCATGGCGTGGTGAACACCGTGATCGGCCCGGGGAGTACGGTGGGGAGCTACCTCGTTCGCCACCCGGGGATCCGGAAGATCGCCTTCACGGGGGAAACCTCGACTGGAAAGGAGATCCTCCGGATGGCGGCGGAGGGGATGAAGCGGGTGTCCCTGGAACTGGGGGGACACTGCCCGTTGCTCGTCTTCCCGGACGCGGACCTGGAAGCTGCCGCGCGGGGTGGGGTCTACCGCGCCTTCCGCAACATGGGGCAGGTGTGCAACGCCGTCAACCGCATCTACGTCCACGAGCAGGTGTACGAATCCTTCGTGGAACGGTTCGTGGAGTACACCCGCCGGCTGCGGATCGGTCCCGGCCTCGAGGACCCGGACCTCGGCCCCATGACCACGCGGGAAGGACTGGAGAAGACCGTGGCGCACATCGAGGACGCGCGGGCCAAAGGCGCCCGGGTGGTGTACGGGGGTCACCGTCCCGAGGGGTTCCCCAAGGGGTATTTCTTCACCCCCACGGTGCTGGTGAATGCGGACCACTCCATGAAGGTCATGCGGGAGGAGACCTTCGGCCCCGTGGCACCCCTCATGCCCTTCCGGGACCTGGAGGAAGCCCTCCGGCTCGCCAACGACAGCCCTTACGGACTCGTGGCATACGCGTACACCCGGGACCTGCGCACCGCCTTCCTGGTCGCGGAGGGGCTGGAGGCGGGGACCGTGGGGGTGAACAACGTGGTGGGGGGGGAAGTGCCCTTCCCGTACGGGGGATGGAAGGAGAGCGGGTTTGGACTCGAGCTCTCGCACGAGGGCCTGGAGGAGTACCTGCTCACCAAGCACATCCGCATGGATCTCCCCTGAGGGATGCCATGAACCCGATCCGAAGCGAGCTCACTTGGGAGCCGGTCCAGCTCGGCCCGAACACGGTGCGGACGGTTCGGCGGGCGAGTGACCTCCGGGGACTCTTCGCGGATGCCCCGTCCCTGGAGGCGCTCGTGCGGGCCGGGGATCCCGTGGTGTACGAGACCTATGAGCCTCCCATCCCGGACGGCCCTGGGCACCTGCGGTACGGGCTCACCGTCCTCCACCCCGGCCGCGTGGGGCGCGAGTACTTCATGACCCGGGGACACTTCCACCTCCGGCGCGAGACCGCGGAGGTCTACGTCCCCCTGCGCGGCCGAGGCGTCCTGGTGCTCCAGGATGAGGGAGGGCGCTGCCGGGTGGAGGGCCTGCACCCCGGGACCGTCGTCTACGTCCCGCCGGGGTGGGCCCACCGCAGCGTGAACACGGGCCCTGAGCCCCTGGTGTTCCTCTACGTATATCCCGCGGACGCGGGTCACGACTACGAGACCGTGGCCCGCACCGGCTTCCGGGTGCGGGTGCTCGCTGAGAACGGGCAACCCCAAGTGGTGCCCGCGGAAGGGCCCTGAGGAGGTGGCTCCGTGCCCGCCTGCCTCTGCGGCGTGGATCTGGGAACCACGGCCACCAAGGGGATCCTGATCCGGGAGGATGGGCAGGTCCTCGCGGAAGCGAGCGAGCCCTCGCGGCTCCTCCAGCGGGGTGCGGGGTGGGTAGAGCAGGACCCGGAGGACATGGTGGCCTCCGCCGTCCGCGTGGTGCGGGCCTGCGTGGAGCAGGCGGGGGTTCGGCCCGACGCGGTGGCGGGCCTGTGCCTCGATGGGCAGATGGCGGGCATCGCCGCCGTGGACCGCGAGGGACGGGCGGCCATGCCCTACGATTCCTGGCTCGATACCCGCTGCACGCCCTACGTGGAGCGGATGCGATCCCACGCGGAGGAGATCTGCGCGCGCACGGGCGCTCCGCCCACCTACTCCCACGGGCCAAAGATCCTGTGGTGGATGCACGAGCGACCCGAGACCTTCGCCCGGATCTGCAAGTTCGTGATGCCCGCGGGGTACGTGACCATGCGCCTGTGCGGGATGCGGGGAGAAGAAGCGTTCATCGACCCCACCTACCTCCACTTCAGCTGCTTGAGCGACACGGAACACGGCAGGTGGTCCGAAGCCCTGTGCGCGCACTTCGGGGTTCCCCAAGATCGTCTGCCGCGGATCGTGGAGCCCTGGGAGGTCGTGGGACGGCTCAGCCGGGAGGCCGCGGAGGCCATGGGCCTGCGGAGCGGCACCCCGGTGGCCGCGGGGGCAGGAGATCAGGCCGCGGCCATGCTCGGGGCCGGAGTGCTGGAGCCCGGCATGGCGTACGACGCGGCCGGAACCGCCTCCGTCCTCGCCCTGTGCGTGGACCGCTTCGCGCCGGATGCCCGCACCGGTACGCTGCTGTGCGCCCGCATGGTCCCTCAGGAACGGTGGTACCTGATCGGGTACATCGGCGGGGGCGGGTTGAACCTCCGGTGGTGGCGGGATCTCCTGCGCCGGATCACGGGGAGGGACCAGTGGGATTACCCTGAGCTCGACGCCGCCGCTCAGGCCGTCCCGCCCGGTTGCCAGGGGCTCCTCTTCATCCCCCACCTCGCCGGCCGGGTGTGTCCGAACCAGCCCGAGCTGCGCGGGGCGTGGCTGGGAGTGGCCTGGACCCACGGACCGGAGCACCTGTACCGGGCCATGCTGGAGAGCGTGGCCTACGAGTACGCCATCTATCTCGAGATCGCCCGGGAACGATCGGGCGTGGAACGGCTCCGGGAGGTCCGGGTGGTGGGAGGGGGAGCGCGCAGCGATCTCTGGAACCAGATCAAGTGCGACGTCCTCGGCGTACCGTACGCCCGGCTGAACCGAACGGAGGCCGCGGCGCTGGGAAGCGCCCTCCTGGCGGGCTATGCGGTGGGCGTGTTCCGGGACTGGCAGGAGGCGGTGGGACGGTTCACCTGGCCCGTCCAGCGCTACACGCCCGACCGGGAGAACCACGCCCGCTACCGCGCCGCCGCCACCGCGTACCGGGCCGTGGTGGAGGACCGGGCCTTCTGGACGAGGATCGCGGGAACGGATGCCCCGGGGGCCATCACCGATTAAAGACCTCCGGGTTCACCACATGTGGCGGGCGCTCCCCCCGGAGAACCCTGAGGACCTGCTCCGCGGCCAACCGGGCGGCCCGCGCGGCAGCTTCCCAGGTGTGCCCTCCGATGTGGGACGTGAGGACGACGTTGGGGGCCTCCAGGAGCGGAGAGTGAAGGGGTGGCTCCTCCTCGAAGACGTCGCACGCGGCCCCCGCGATCCAGCCTTCCCGAAGGGCCCGCGCCAGGGCGGCCTCGTCCACCACACCTCCCCGGGAGGCGTTGATCAGGTAGGCGGTCGGCTTCATCCGACGCAGCTCCTCCACCCCCACCAGGTGTCTGGTTTCCGGGAGGAGGGGAACGTGCAGGGTGAGGAAGTCCGCGCTCTCGATCACCTCCAGAAAGGGGACCAGGGTGGCGCCCAGCCCGCGCGCCACCTCCGGATCTACCCAGGGATCGAAGGCCACCACCCGCATCCCGAACCCCACCCCGCGCCGGGCCACCGCCTGCCCGATGTGACCAAACCCCACCACGCCCAGGCACTTCCCGGAGAGCTCCACCCCAAACGGCCGGATCCAGCGGCCCTCGCGCACCCAACGGTCCACCTCCAGGATCCGGCGGGCGAGGACGATCATCACTCCGAACACCAGCTCCGCCACCGCCTCCGCGTTCAGTCCCGGCGTGTTGGTCACCACCACTCCCAGGTCCGTGGCGGCCCGGAGGTCGATGGTGTCCACCCCTACGCCCACGCGGGCGATCACGCGGAGGCGGGGAGCCCCCTTTTGCAGGGCCCGCGGGCCGATGCGGTCCACGCCCGCGATGATCCCATCCACCTCACCCAGGAGGTCCGCGAGCTCTTCCTCCTCCAGGGGCCGATCCCTCGAAGCCCGGAGGAGATGCACGCCGGCCTCTTCCAACCTCCGGACGGCCTCGGGCGCGGCTTCCAGGAAGGACCGGGAGGTCACCAGGACGCGCCACGCACCCATGTCGAACCTCCGCTGGGGAGATTCCGCTTGTCTCCAGCGTAGGGAGGAGGGGATGGGATGGCAACCGTGGCCGTGGTGGGCAGCCTCATCACAGACCTTCACTGTGCTGACCCCGCGACTGCCCGTGCGGAGCGAGAACCTCCTCGCGTACCGACTGCACATTTCTCGTGGTCATCGGGGCGAACGACCACCTCCTTCCGGACCACGTCACGCGCGCTCGAACCTCACCAGGCCCATCTCGACGCGCTCCTCGTGGACTTCGAGATCCCCGCGGTCACCGCCCGGGCCACGGTGGATCTGGGGCACGCGTACGGAGTCCCCGTGATCGTGGACGCCGCCCCTCCCCGACCCTACGGCTCCAAGGTCTGGGGCGCCGGCACCATCCTTTCGTCCAATCGCCTGGAACTCTCCACGCAGCACGTTCCCACCTTCTCCGTCCCTGTGGTGGACACCACGGGAGCCGGAGACGCCTTCATGGGGGGCCTTACAGTGGCCGTGGCGTAGGGAGCGCCCCTCCCTGAGGCCGTGCGGTTCGCCAACGCCGCGGGCGCCCTGGCCACCATCCGGGTGGGGACCCTCCCGTCATGCCCTACCGTCACGAGGTGGAGGCCTTGCTGCCCGAGGGTCAGCAGGAGTCCGTAGGCTCTGGCCCGAAGTAAATTCCTGCAAACAGGACAGATTGTCCGCATAGAGGACAAACGGTGCGGCTCGCGGGAAAGGCGGCGCTTGTCACGGGCGGGGCGGTGGGAATCGGGCGGTCCATCGCGGAGGCCTTTTTGCGGGAGGGGGCCCGGGTGGCCCTGAGCGATGTCCAGGTGGAAGCCGGAGAGCGGGCCCATCGGGAACTGCAGGCCTTGGGGGAAGTGCTCTTCGTCCCGGGAGACGTGAGCCGGGCGGAGGACGCGCTCCGGATGGTGGAGCGAACCGTGGAGGCCTTCGGCCGGCTCGATGTCCTCGTGAACAACGCGGGCGTGACCCTGCGGGCCACGGTGGTGGACACGGAGGAAGCGGACTGGGACCGGGTACTGGCCGTGAACCTGAAGGGGGTGTATCTCTGCTCCAAGTACGCCATCCCCCACATGATCCGCGGCGGAGGCGGCAGCATCATCAACATCGGGTCCATCGCCAGCGTGATCGGGTTGCAGGAGAACGCGGCGTACAACGCCAGCAAGGGCGGGGTGCTCACCCTCACCCGGAACATGGCTCTGGACTATGCCCGCTACAACATCCGTGTCAACGCCATCTGCCCCGCCATGATCATGACCCCCATGCTGGAGGCCTTCATCCGCCTGCAGCCGGATCCCGAGGCGTACGTGCGCAGCGTGGAGCAGGCCATCCCCCTCGGCCGGATCGGCCGGCCAGAAGACGTGGCGCCCGCCGCGGTTTTCCTGGCCTCGGACGAGAGTCGGTTCATCACGGGTTCCGCCCTTATGGTGGACGGAGGCTACACCGCCCGCTAGCGCGGGCAAACCCTGTACGCAGGAAGGAGGGGGAGCATGCGAAGGTGCGTGGCGTGGTGGAAGGCCGTTGGGGGAATCGTCCTGATTGCGGCGCTGCTTCTGCCCGCGTGGGGCGGGCCGCCGCGGCCGTACGAGGGGGTGACCCTCACGGTCATCACCCAGAGCCCACCCTACATCGCCAAGCCCGTGCAGATGTTCGGCCCAGACTGGGAGCGCCGCACGGGCGGCAAGATTAATCTGGTGACCGCTCCCTTTGGAGAACTCTACCAGCGCATCATGTCCGCCTTCACCCTGGGAGCCGGTGGGTTTGACGTCCTCGTCTTCGCCTCCGCCTGGATGGGCGATTTCGCCGGCAACCGGTACCTCCTGGACCTCACAGAGCGCATCCGGCAGGACCGGGGACTCCAGTGGGAGGACATCCTGCCCACCTACCGGCAGACCGTCAACTGGGGCGGTCGACTGTACGGGCTCCCCGTGGACGGAGACGTGCACCTGGTGTACTACCGGCGTGACGTCCTGGAGAATTCTCAGCATCGGGCGGCGTTCCGGCAACGGTTCGGCCGGGAGCTGCAACCTCCCCGGACCTGGGTGGAGTACCGGGAGATCGCGGAGTTCTTCAACGGCCGGGACTGGGCGGGGGATGGACGGCGTCGGTACGGGGTCTTGGAGGCCTTCCGGAGGGGAGGACAAGCTTTCTGGTTCTTCATATCCCACGCGGCCCCGTACGTGTGCCCGCCGGGCCTGAAGGGATGCCTGTTTTTCGATCCCGACACCATGCGGCCTCACATCAACAATCCCGGGTTCGTGCGGGCCTTGGAGGAGTGGACGCGGCTGGTGCGGCTGGGACCTCCGGGGATGATCAACTTCGACTCCGGGGATGTCCGGTCCCAGTTCGCCGCGGGCGTGGCGGTGCTGGCGAAGGACTGGGGAGACACCGGCATCGTGGGGAGCACAGATCCCAAGTCCGTGGTGAAGGGGAAGGTCGGCACCGTCGTGCTCCCGGGGTCTGTAGAGGTCTACAACTACCGGACCCGGAGCTGGAGACGGCTCCCGCGACCCAACGTGGCTCCCTACCTCGCCTTCGGGGGATGGGTGTGCGGGGTGGCGGCCACCACCCGCTACCCGGATGCCGCCTACGACCTCTGTCGGACCCTGGCGGAACCCCGCAACAGCTACATCGCGGTCACCACCTCTGAGACGGGTTTCAACCCCTTCCGGGCCTCCCACTTCCGGAACCTGGAGGGATGGCGGCGGTTCGGGTTCGTGGAACCCGACCTTTCTTCCTACCTGCGGGCCATCGAGCAGTCCCTTTCCCACCCCAACGCCCAGCTGGACCTGAAGCTCCCCGGGCAGGCCCGGTACCTGGACGCCCTGGAGACCCAGCTGGCCCGGGCCGCGGCAGGCCAAGCCACGCCGCAGCAGGCCCTGGACGCCGCGGCCGCGGAGTGGGAGCGCATCACCAACGAGCTCGGCCGCGACCGGCAACGCCGGCTCTACCGTGCGTGGCTGGGCCTCCCGGATTAGGCCCGGACCCCCGCGCCCCGAGGGCAGGCCGGGCGCGGGGGCCCTCCCTGCTCAGATCGCGGAGATCCCTGCCCGTAGACGCGGAGCGGAGGGCAACGCCTTCGTCCTCCCTGCGGTGGGCCTCCTCTTGCTGTTGACCCTCTTCCCCTTCCTGTTCACGCTTGCCCTTACCTTCAGCCGGGTCTCCCTGGTGGGCGGACTGCACCTGAGCTTCGCGGGGCTGGGGAACTGGTACCGGCTGCTCACCGACCCTCGGTTCTGGACCACTCTAGGGAACACGGTGGTGATCGTGACGGGCGCCGTGAGCCTGGAGGTCGTGCTGGGGTTTGGGCTCGCGCTCCTGGCGTACCGCCCGTTGCCGGGAGGGGCATTCTTCCGGGTCCTCTTCATCATCCCCATGGCCCTCACGCCCATCGCGGTGGGCTACATCTGGCGGATGCTGCTCAACGAGACCATCGGTCCCCTGAACGCCCTGCTGCAGATCGTAGGCCTTCCGCCCCTCGGATGGGTGAGCGGGGAGAGGCTGCCGCTCTTGTCCATGATCCTGGTGGACGTGTGGCAGTGGACGCCCTTCGTCTTCGTCCTGTGCCTGGCCGGCCTTCAGGCTCTACCGGAGGAGCTGTGGGAAGCCGCGCAGCTCGACGGTGCCTCCGGAGGACAGACCCTCCGGTACGTGGTCTTCCCCCTGATGGTGCCCACTCTCCTCACCGCGGCCTTCCTGAGGGCCGTGGAGGCCTTCAAGATCGTGGACGTCATCTTCATCATCACGGGAGGCGGACCCGGCACCCGCACGGAGAGCCTCACCTTACATGCCTACTACCGGGGCCTGCACGCCTTCGATCTCGCGTACGGGGCCACCATCGCCTTCGCCCTCTTCCTGCTGGTCCTTGTGGCCTCCCTCGCCTTCCTGCGCCTCACGCGCCGGCTGCGGGCCACGGAGGTGTGGGCATGAAGCGCCGCCCGCCGGCCCTGGCCTACGGGATCCTAGGCGTATGGTCCGTGATCGTGCTCTTCCCCCTGTACTGGCTCGTGACCGCCTCCTTCAAGGACGCCCTCGCGGTGCACCAGGGACCGAAGTTCCTCCCCTGGGTGGACTTCCGGCCCACCCTGGATGCGTGGAGGAACCTGCTGCTGGGAGTGGAGCGGGAGACGATCTACGGGCCGCTCCTGAACAGCATCGTCATCGGGAGCAGCAGCAGCCTCCTGGCCATGGCCATGGGCGCGAGCGCGGCCTACGGACTCGCACGGCTGCGGGTGCGGCTGGGGCCCCTGGCGAACGAGGACGTGCTGTTCTGGATCGTTTCGCAGCGCATCATGCCTCCCATCGTCACCGCCCTGGCCCTCTTCCTCCTGCTGCGCACGGTCGGGCTCCTGGACACCCGTACGGGTCTTGTGCTGGTATACGTGGCCTTCAACCTCCCGCTCGCCACATGGCTCATGCACAACTTCTTCCGCCAGGTTCCCGCTTCTCTGGAGGAAGCCGCGCTCGTAGACGGCGCGAGTCGGGCCCGCGCCCTCTGGCACGTGGTGCTGCCCGTCTCCATACCGGGGCTTGTGGCCACCTTCCTGTTCTGCTTTCTGTTCGCGTGGAACGAGTTCCTCTTCGCCCTCATCCTCACCTTCAGCCGGGCCCGCACCCTCCCCATCCTCATCGCCGCCCAGCACACCCAGCGGGGGATCGAGTGGTGGTCGCTGTCCGCCATGTCCCTCATCACCCTCGCCCCCGTGGTCTTGATCACCCTGCTGCTCCAGGGGTATCTGGTAGGGCAGGTCTTGGGCGGAGGGGAGCGGTGAAGATCCGATCCCGCACGCGCACCGGCGTACAGTCCGTGGAGCGGGCCGCGGCGTTGCTGCGGGTCCTGGGAGAAGCAGGGCAGCCCCTCACGCCCGCGGAGATCAGCGCCCGGATCGGGGTCCCCCGCCCCACCGTCTACCGCCTCCTGGGAAGCCTGGCCCGGGAGGGGCTCGTGACCCCCATGGGCCGAGGCTTCACCATCGGCGCCGCGGTGCTGTGGCTCGCCGCACGGCGGCTCGAGCAGCTGGAACTCCGGACCGTGGGCCGCCCCATCCTCCAGGAACTCCGGGACCGAACGGGCGAGACCGTGCATCTGGCGGTCCTGGAAGGCGGGCAGGTGGTCTACGTGGAGAAAGTGGAGTCTCCGGGCCCCATCCGCATGGCCTCCATGGTGGGCCGCATCTTCCCCGCCCACAGCACGGCCCTGGGCAAGGCCATGCTGGCCCACCTCCCCAGCGAGCAGGTGGAGGAGATCATTCGAAGGCACGGGCTCCCCCAGCGGACCCCAAACACCATCACGGACCCGAAGCAGCTCTTCGAGGAACTCTCCCTCATCCGCGCCCGGGGCTTCTCCATCGACAACGTGGAGAACGAGGAGGGGATCCGGTGCGTGGGAGCCCCCATCTTCGACCACACAGGGGCCGTGGCCGGAGCGGTGAGCGTCTCGGGCTCGGTGGCCACCATCTCCCTGGAGCGGGCAAGGCGGGAGCTCGGGCCACTCGTGCGGGAGGCCGCGGAGCGCATCTCCCGAGAACTGGGCTGGACCGGCACGCTTCTCCCCAATCCTCCGTGATCTCCCTTCCTCCCCCTGCTCAGGCTCCGAAGACTTCCTTTCTTCGATCCTCTTCCTCTTCGTCAAACAAGAAAGCTCCTTGTTCAAGGAGCCGTCTCTGCAGCATTCTCACGTCAAGGTTCCGAGGGGTTGTCCCGGTTCGAGAGGCCAACGCCGCCGCTGTACCCGCCGCGTGGCCTGTAACCATGCAACATCCTTGGTCTCTAAATAGGAACTCCCCGTGTCCAAATACTCTGTCCTCTACAGAAACACATCGCCCTGCAACTAGCAGGTTCTCTACATTTCTAGGTACTAGTATCCTATATGGAACATCGAATGGTTTCTGAATCTTGTAACTGCATCCTAGTTTTCCTATTACATCTGGAAACTTTCTTG